>CAYOHG010000116.1:0-8438 GCA_964403685.1 uncultured Planctomycetales bacterium | reverse complement strand
ATGATCGGCATCACGCCGCCGTGATTGATCCGCAGCGGCAGGTAGTGCCGGGCGCCGCCGACGACGCGCCGTCCACGGGTCTGTTTGGCCTGCTGAATGGGGATGCGCCGCTGGGCCTGAGTAATCAGGATCGAGCCGGCCACGACGGCGACGAAGGTGACGATCAGGAAGACGATCGTCTCCGGGCCGATGGCCCCGCCGCTGACGTTCCCGCGCATGTTCAGGCCCTGGACGATCTCAATCAGCACGTTGGGCAGCCGCGCCAGAATGCCCGCCATGATGATCAGGCTGACGCCGTTGCCCAGCCCGTATTCATCAATCTGCTCGCCGATCCACATCAGTACCATCGTGCCGACCGTCAGGCCGAAAACGCCCATCATGGCGAATTCGATCGTTCCGGTGTAATCGGCGTACACCAGGCGGTTGGCATTCAGATAACGCACCCAGAAGACGGCCTGTACCAGGCACAGGAACAGCGTGCCGTAGCGGGTGTATTCGTTGATCTTGCGGCGGCCGACCTCGCCTTCCTTGGCGAGCTTCTCCAACGGCGGCAGAATGGTCGTGAGAATCTGGAGGATGATCGAAGCGCTGATGTAAGGCATGATCCCCAGGCCGAAGATAGTGCTCTGGCCGAGGTCACCGCCGGTGAACATGGCGAACAGGTCCGCGGCCCGCTGGGTGGGGTCGTCTCCGCCGGCGTTGCGGAAGCTGCGCGCCAGGCTCTCCTGGTCGATGCCGGGCAGCGGCACGTAGAAGCCGACCCGGTAAACGGTCAGCATCAGAAGGGTGAACAGCACCTTCTTGCGCAGGTCGGGGATGCGGAAGACGTTAAGGAAAGCGCGGATCATCAGGCTACGCCCTTGTTACGCACGGCCCGCCGCCTGGCGCGCAGCCTTTTTCTTTTCGATGCGCGAAGGCCGCGGGGCCGACGGCGTCTTGGAGGCCTGACGGCGCTTGGCCTTGGCCAGCGCCGCGGGGTCGCGCTGCACGATCACCTGAACCGTTCCGCCGGCTTTCTCGATCGCCACGCGCGCGCCGGCACTGAAGGCGTGCGCACTGACCGAAAGCTTGTGCGTCAGACCTTCTTTGCCGAGGATCTTCACGCGGTCGCGCGGATCGCGCAGCAGGCCGCGCTCGGCCAGCGACTGCGGCGTGACCGATTCGCCGGCCTGGTAGCAGGCCGCCAGCTCCGCCAGGTTGACCGGGGCATACTCGCAGCGGAAGTTGAAGTTGCTGAAGCCGCGTTTGGCCAGGCGCCGGTAGACGGGAGTCTGGCCGCCTTCGTGCAGCGGGTGCGGCCCGGGACCGGAGCGCGACTGCATGCCCTTGTTCCCGCGGCAGCAGGTCTTGCCGTGGCCGCTGGCCTCACCGCGGCCGACGCGCTTGCGGCGTTTATGCCGGCCGGCCTGGGCGGTGACGTTGGCGATCATCATGGGTCGATTTCCTCACGCAGGCCGCGGCGAGCCGCGGAGTGCCTGTCCGCTATGCCGTCGCGCCCACCGGCTCACTCGACCGGGTGCGGCGCGCGATCTGAATCTTCACGCCGCGCAGCTTTTCCATCTGCGCCCGCGTCCGCAAGCGTTTGAGCCCGTCGAGCGTGGCCTTGACCAGGTTCTTGGGGTTGGGCGAGCCGTAGACCTTGGTCAGCACGTCTTTGACGCCGGCGAGTTCCAGCACGGCCCGCGGGGCCGAGCCGGCGATGACGCCGGTGCCCTCCGCGGCGGGGATCATCACGATGCGGCTGGCGCCATACTGACCGACCGCGCGGTGCGGAATGGTCGTGCCGCGGAGCGGGACGTCGATCAGCCGGCGGCGGCCCTGCTTGACGCCTTTTTCAACCGCCGGCGGAACTTCGTTGGCCTTGCCGTAGCCGAGGCCAACGTGTCCGCGGCGGTCGCCGACGACCACCAGCGCGCCGAATGAGAAGCGCCGGCCGCCCTTCACCACGCAGGCGCAGCGGTAGAGCTTGACCAGCACGTCCTCGTACCCGGATTCTTCCTGTCGCTCGTCTCTGCGGGGCGCACGCGCCATAACCGTTGAACCTCAGTCGTTAGAACTTCAAACCCGCCTCGCGGGCGGCATCCGCCAGGGCCTTGATGCGGCCGTGAAAACGCCGACCGCGCCGATCGAAGCAAACCTCGCTGATTCCCAGCGCGCGGGCCTTCTCGCCGATGATTTTTCCGACCGCAGCGGCGGCGGCGCTGTTTCCGCCGTTGGGGTGCTGCGCGCGGATCTCCTTGGCGGCGGAGGACAGCGCGCAGAGCGTGTTTCCGGCCATATCGTCGATGATCTGCGCGTAGATGTTGCGATTGAACCGGGCGACGCACAGGCGCGGCCGCTGGGAGGTGCCGATGACGCGCTTGCGGACGCGCCGCACACGTCGCGCCAGGCGGGCATGTTTGACCAGTTTCTCGTTCATCAGTCGCGTCCTCGTGCGCGCTCGGATCAGCCGCCGCCGCCGCCGGCGAACACCTTGCCGGCCTTGCGACGGACCTGCTCACCTACGTAACGGAAGCCCTTGCCCAGGTAGGGCTCGGCCTTGCGGATCTTGCGAACCTGGGCGGCGAACTCGGTCACCGCCTGCTTATCGATGCCGCTGACGATGAAGCGGGCCGGCTCGGTATTGCCACGCGACTGCGGCACTTCGACCTTCACTTCGACGCCCGCCGGCAGGGCCAGCTCGAACTGCGCCGGCTTGCCCACGCCGCGGCCCATGAACCCACAGTTCACCAGCAGCTTGCGGCCCTGGAGATTGGCGCTGTAGCCCGTGCCGTACAGCTCAAGGCCGACGCTGTAACCCTGCGAGACGCCCACCACCATGTTCTGGATCAGCGCCCGGCTCAGGCCGTGCAGGGCGCGCGTCTGACGCTCGTCGTCGGCCCGCCGTACGACGACGTGGCCGCTCTCCAGCGCCGCGCTGATGCCGCGCGGGACGCTCCAGCTCAGGTTGCCCTTCGGCCCGGTGATCTTGACCGTGGATCCGGAGACCTCGGCCTTCACACCGGCAGGCAGCACCACGGGTTGTTTGCCGATTCGTGACATTTCCGCTCACCATACCGTACACAGCAGCTCGCCGCCGACCTGCTGGTTGCGGCACTCGCGATCGCTGAGCACGCCCTTGCTGGTCGAGACGATCGAGACGCCCAGGCCGTCCAGCACGAACGGCAGGTCGCGCCAGGAGCTGTAGACCCGGCAGCCCGGCTTGCTGCGGCGGGAGATCTCCTGGATCACCTTTTCGCCGCGGTCGCCGTACTTCAGCTCGAGCCGCAGTTCGCCCTGGGGGGTTCCGTCCTCGACCGGGACAAAATCCACGATATAGCCTTCGCGCCTGAGCGCTTCGGCGATTCCCACGCACGCCTTGGTGCGCCGGATGTTGACCTTTCGCGCGCCGACCGCATTCGCATTGCGGATGCGCGTCAGCATGTCGGCGATCGGATCGTTGATTGCCATCGCAGCCCTTCCTGAGTTACCAGCTCGACTTTCGCATTCCGGGAATCCGGCCCTCGCTGGCCAGATTGCGCAGGCAGATGCGGCAAACCTTGAACTTGCGATACACGGCGCGCGGGCGCCCGCAGATCTGGCAACGGTTGTAGGCGCGGACCTTGAACCTGGGCTTGCTGCGCGCCTTGTTGATCAGCGAAGTTCGAGCCATGCGTCCCTCTAATTCCGGAAAGGCATACCCATCAGGCTCAGCAGCCGCCGCGCTTCGCCATCGTTGCGCGCCGAGGTGCAGATGGTGATGTTCATGCCTTGCTGGAAATTCACCTTGTCGGGGTTGATCTCCGGGAACACGCCGTACTCGGTCAGCCCCATGTTGTAGTTCCCACGGCCGTCGAAGCCGTCCGGGTCGAGCCCGCGGAAGTCGCGCACGCGGGGCACCGCCACCGAGACCAGCCGGTCGAGAAACTCGTACATGCGCTGCTTGCGGAGCGTGACCTTCAGGCCGACGTCGTAGCCCGTGCGGACTTTGAAGTTCGAGACGCTCTTGCGGGCCTTGGCCGTCAGCGGGCGCTGCCCGCTGATGGTCGCCAGGCAATCGGCCGCCTCGGTGAAGCGCTTGTTCTCGCCGGACTTGTTGCCCGACTCCGCCACGGCCTTGCCCAGGCCCATCGAGATCACGATCTTGGTCAGCCGCGGCAGCGCCATGGGGTTGTCGCGCTTCAACTCGCCCTTCAGCGCCGGCAGCACCTGCTGTTGGTATTTCGCCTGCATTCGAGCCATGGTTTACGCTCCCGTCCGAGCCCGGGCCGGCCGCTTGGCGCGGGTCACCTCGCCCAGCAGCGTGCCCTTGACGCTTACGCGGCGCTTGGCGACGACATGACCGGCCGCGTCGCGCTCGATGGCGAAGCGCACGCGGGTGGCCTTGCCGGTCTTCGGGTCGATCGGCATGACGTTGGACAGGTGGATCGGCGCTTCCTTCTGCACGCGGCCGCCCTGCGGGGCGCGGCGCGAGCGGCGGACGTGCCGCACGACCATGTTCACGCCTTCCACGAAGACGCGGTTCTTGTCGAGATCGACGCGCAGAACCTTGCCGGTGGCGCCCTTGTGGTCGCCGGCGATGACCTGCACGATGTCGTCCTTGCGGATGCGCGCGGCCATGTCTACCAAACCTCCTCGGCCAGCGAGATGATCTTGGCGAAGTTCTTCTCGCGCAGTTCGCGGCCAACCGGCCCGAAGACGCGCGTGCCCTTCGGATTACCCTCTTCGTCGATCAGCACCGCCGCGTTCGTGTCGAACCGCACGTAGGAGCCATCCGGCCGGCGGGTCGGGTATTTGGTGCGGACGATCACCACACGCACCTTGTCGCCTTTCTTGAATTCCGCCGACGGCAGCACGTTCTTGACCGAGCAGATCGCGATGTCGCCGACGCCGCCGCGGCGCAGGCGCTTCTTGCCCTGGCGGGCGCTGCCGCCCTTGAGAACCTGGATGCACATCAGGTCCTTGCAGCCGGTGTTGTCGGCGACGTCGAGCCAGGTGTATTGGGTGATCATGAGGCCTCTCCGCTGGGCGCCTTCTCAACCACCCGCACCAGCCGCCAGCTCTTGGTCTTGCTGATCGGGCGGCACTCCATGATCTCGACCCGATCGCCGACGCGGGCCTCGTTCCGCTCGTCGTGCGCGTGCAGCACGGTGGCGCGCCGCAGCAGCTTGCCGTACTTGGCATGCCGGACGCTGTAGGCCACCCGCACCCGGATGGTCTTGTTGCGACTGGCGGAGGTGACCACGCCGATGCGCGTGGGGCGCGGCGTGCGAGTCCTGCTGGGGGCGTCGGGCGTTTGCGTTGCCGTCATCTGCTGCGTCCTTCCAATCGCGCCGCCGGGCGCTGTTTAGCGCCGGGCCGCCTGGGCGGTCAGGTGCGCCTGCGTCTGCTCCACGTTCACGACGTTCCGCTCGCGCAGCACCGTCAGGATGCGCGCGATCTGCCGGCTGGTCTTGCCGAGCTGGGTCGGATCTTCGAGCTTCTCGGTGACGGCCTGCGAGCGCAGGTCGAACAGGTGCCGCCGCAGTCGCTCCAGCTCGTTGTGCAGCTCTTCCACCTTCATCGCCCGGATCTGCTCGATCGAGTTCATCGCCGCGCTCCTAGAGGCTGTGCTGGCGTTTGACGAAGCGGCAGCGGACGGGCAGCTTGCCGGCCACGCGCAGCAGGGCGGCCCGGGCCACGTCCTCCGAGATGCCGCCGACCTCGTACATCACTGTTCCGGGCTTGACCACGCTGGTCCACACCACCGGTTCGCCCTTGCCGGTCCCCATGCGCACTTCGAGCGGCTTGGCCGTGATCGGCTTGTGCGGGAAGATCCGCACGAAGATGCGCCCCTCGCGCTGGAGATAGTGCGTCGCGGCGACGCGGCCGGCCTCGATGTGCCGGGCGTTGACGCGGCCGATTTCCAGCGATTGCAGGCCGAAGTCGCCATAGGCGACCGTGTTCCCGCGGGTGGCATTGCCGCGGATGCGGCCTTTCTGGGCCTTCCGCCACTTCGTGCGCTTGGGCATCATGGCGCCCATGAGACGAACCTCCCGTCGACTGAATCCCTAGCGACGCACGCGGCGTCGGAAGCGTGGCGCGCTTTCGCTGGGCAGCGGCGCCTCGCCGTACTCGCCCTTGTACACCCACACCTTGATGCCCAGCACGCCGACCGTGGTGGTGCAGTGCGTGACGGCGTAATCCACCTCGGCCTGCAGCTTCTGAAGCGGGATCGACCCGAGCATCTGTTTTTCGGTGCGGGCCAGCTCCGCCCCGCCCAGCCGTCCCGAGCAGATGATCTTCACGCCGCGCGCTCCGGCGTTGACCGCGGACTCGCATTTCTGCTTCATGACGCGGCGGAAGCTGCTGCGCTTCTTGAGCTGCTCGGCGATGGAGGCGCCGATCAGGCGCGCGTCGAGGTCGGGGTTCTTGACCTCACTGATGCTGACATTGACGCGCCGCTCGATCAGGTCTTCCAGCCGCTCCTTGAGCTTGTCGACTTCAGCGCCTTTGGCGCCAATGACCACGCCGGGCCGGGCGGTATGCAGCACCACCTTGACCTCGTCGCGCGTGCGCTCGATCTCGACGCGCGACACCCCGGCGTAGGGCGGCTTGTCGTTGAGCTCGGCGTTGACGAAGCGGCGGATCTTCTCGTCTTCGACCAGGAAGGTGCCGAAGGCGGACTTGGGGGCGTACCAGCGCGACTGCCAGCCTTCGGTGACGCCGACGCGAAAACCAATTGGATGACACTTCTGACCCACGGGCTACCCTCGCTCGTCGACGCTGATGACGATGTGGCTGGTGCGTTTCTGAATGGGATGCGCCCGGCCACGATCCTTGGGCTGGAAGCGCTTGATGATCGGGCCGGCGTCAACGCGCGCCTCGGCCACGAAGAGCTGGCCCATGTCGGCTTCCTGCTCGTTGGCGTTGGACATGGCCGACTGAAGCACTCGATTCACCATGAATGCGGCCCGCTTGGGCGTATGCTTGAGAACGGCGACCGCCTGATCGCAGGACATGCCGCGAATCAAGTCGGCCACCAGGCGCGCCTTGCGTTCCGAGATGCGGGCGAAGCGGTGTTTTGCTGTCCAGGCCATCGCGGCACCGATTCCTTACTTCTTGACCTCGCGGGCGGTGTGCGCCCGGAAATTCCGCGTCGGGGCGAATTCGCCCAGCTTGTGACCGACCATGTCCTCGGTCACGTAGACCTTGATGAAGCCCTTGCCGTTGTGCACGTCGAAGTACAGCCCGACGAATTCCGGAACGATCGTGCAGGCGCGGCTCCAGACGCGGATCGGCGCGGCGCCGCCGCCGCTGCTGCGCTGGTTCATCGCCTGTCGATAAATCGACTCGACGACGTAGGGTCCTTTTTTGAGGCTGCGTGCCATCAGCTTGCTCTCCGCTGTGCTACTTGCGCCGCTTGAGCGGGATGATGCCGTACCGCACGGTCGGCCGCCGCCGCAGGATGCGCTTGTTCGAACGCGCCCGCGGGCTGCGCGTGGCCCCGCCGTCGGCCAGGGTTCCCCAGGCCGAGCAGTGATGTCGTCCGCCGTTGCTGCGGCCCTCGCCGCCGCCCAGCGGATGTGCGATCGGGTTCATCGACGTGCCGCGATTGTGCGGCCGGCGACCCAGGTGACGGCTGCGGCCGGCCTTGCCCAGCCGCACGTTCTGGTGATCCAGGTTGCCCAACTGCCCGATGGTCGCACGGCACTCGACGCGCACCTGGCGGATTTCTTTCGAGGGCAGCTCGATCGTCGCCCAAACACCCTCGCGGGCCAGCAATCGCGCGACTCCACCGGCCGTACGGACCAGCTTGCCGCCCTGGCCGGCGTTCATCTCGACATTGTGAATATCCAGGCCGGTCGGGATGTTCGCCAGCGGCATGCAGTTGCCCGGCTTGGGCTCGACCCGCGCGCCGCTCTCGACCGTCGCGCCGGGTTTCAAACCCAGCGGCGCGAGAATGTAGCGCTTCTCGCCGTCGGCGTATTCGATCAGCGCGATGTGGCACGAGCGGTTCGGGTCGTACTGGATTTCGAGCACCTTGCCGGCGACGTCGTCTTTGTTCCGGCGGAAATCGATGATCCGGTACATCTTCTTGTTGCCGCCGCCGCGCCACCAGGACGTGATCTTGCCGTGGTGGTTGCGTCCGCCGGTCTTCTTGCGCGGCTCCAGCAGCGCCTTGACCGGGCGGTTCTGGTGGCGGTGGGTGATCTCGGCGTAGTCGTTGACGCTGGCGAAGCGGCGTCCGGCCGAAGTCTTGTTGTAGATTTTGATTCCCATCGCTGCGTCCTGCTCGCGGTTAGCGGGTTCTCACGGTCGCCAGTTCCATCAGAAAAGGTCGATATGGCTGTTCTTGTCCAGCACCACGACCGCCTTCTTGCTCATGTGCGGCGGCGTCACGCCGTAGCGGTACCGCCGCGTGCGGGTCTGTCGAACCTGGGTGCGCACCTCGACGACCTTCACTCCATAAATCTTCT
>CAYOHG010000115.1:0-8451 GCA_964403685.1 uncultured Planctomycetales bacterium | reverse complement strand
TGGAGCACAGCCGCCCCCGGCTGTGTCTTTCTCAGTGCACGGAACACCGCCGCCCGCGCCCACGCATGCCGACGCAACCGCCGTCGGCTTGGCACACAGCGAATGGAGCACAGCCGCCCCCGGCTGTGTCTTTCTCAGTGCACGGAACACCGCCGCCCACGCTCCGATGCTTGCCCTACGGCACGCGCGCTTTCCAGCGGCGCAGCGACATCAGATACGAACCGTCTGAGCGGCGGATCACCGAAGGATCGGCCGCCGGGGCGGCGAAACGACTGCCGTCGTCGGCCTTGTACTCGCCGGTCTTGAGATTCAGCACGCCGCTGATGATCGCGCCGCCGCCGTCGCGGCTGGTGAAAACCCGCAGCGATTCGTCGTCGAGCACAAGCGCGCCCGGCGTGGCGCCTTCGATCGGCCCGATGCGCTCGTCGCGCGTGAAGTTGAGACCATCGCTGGAGCGCGCCACCAGCGTGTCTTTCTGCCGTCCGATCAGCATGATCCACTCGCCGCCGACCTGCACGAGCTCAGGATCGCCGATTCGCGGCGCTTCGTAGCGAAAACCGTCGTCGCGCACGAAGCGTACGCCGTCGCGGCTGGTAAAGCTCACAATCAGGAATCGCGTGGGGTCATCCTGCTGCGATTTGGGGGCGGCGTAGAGGTCGCAGTAGATGCGCACCCGGCCGTCCTCCAGCAGCACGATCGCCGGGTTGTTCGGCGCGGCCTTGCGGCCGAAACCATCGAACGTCAGCGTTTCCGGCTCGCTCCAGGTCTTTCCGCCGTCGGTGGAAATGGACCGACCGATCTGGCCGTTGGATGGTCCCCTGGTCTTGCTGGCGTCCATGAAGTACGCACACAGCGCGCCCTTCGGCCCGACGGGGCTGTCCGTGGTCAGCTCGATCAACTCGGCGGAGCTGCTTCGCACCAGAATGGGCGTCGGCTGCTCGGTCCAGGTCAGCCCGTCGCTGGACGTGGCCAGGTGAATCAGGTGCCCGCTGGCCATGTCGCGCGTCAGCATCGGCATCTTGTCAACGCCGAAGTCCCGGCCGGCGTCCTGCTGGGCCAGCGCACCGACTGCGAAAGCCGAGAGTACTCCCCACGACGCAACGGTCCGGAAAAATGCACACGGCAACCGCATTGAGCCACCTCCCGTGGGTCTGGCGCCACATCCTACAGCCTATGAAACCGGCGTCCCTTCGACAAGTGCATACCCGCCAGCGCGGCCGCGGTTGGGTTCGGCGGGTAGGATTCGCGATCGGCCGGCACCGGGCGGCCGGCGGCGGAGGTCATTCCCGCGGCAGGGGATCAGCGCAGACTTCGATTTCCCGGGTCCGGCCGAGCGGCCCACAGAGGCACCAGCCGATGACGTATTGCGAGGTCACCGATCGCCGTGAGATCGAGAGCATCCTGCGGCGGGAACCCGACTGGCAACTGTACGCGATCGGCGATCTGGACGCGCGTTACTGGCCGCACACGCGCTGGCCGGCGCTTGTGGCAGGGGGGCGGGTGCGGGCGCTGGCGCTGCTCTACACGCGATTCGAAACGCCCGTGCTGATGGCGGTGGGGCGGACGTTTGGCCTTTCGCTGCCGGAGCTTTTGCGGGCGATCCCGCCGGCGACCGGGCCGCGCCTGTATGTGCACCTGGCACCGGGATTGGAGCCGGCCCTGCTCGATCGCTACGAACTCAGGCCGCACGGCGAGCATCAGCGCATGATCCTGCGCGATCGATCGGCGGCGCTGTCGCACGATACGCACGGCGTGCACGAGCTTACCCGTGCGGACGCGGACGAGCTCGGTGAACTCTATCGCGAGTGCGGCATGGACGCGTGGTTCCGGCCGGAGCATCTCGACCGCGCGCTTCACGTTGGTCTGCGCCATAGCGGCCGGCTCTGTGCCGCGGCCACGCTGCACGTCCGGTCTGTAACGTACGGCGTGGCGGCGATCGGCGGCGTCGCGACGCACCCGGATCATCGCAACCGCGGACACGCCCGGCGCGTGACGGCGGCTCTTGTGCAGCGGCTGAATGCCAACACGCCGTTGATCGGCCTGAACGTGCGTAGCGACAACGCCGCGGCGCGGCGGTGCTACGAGCGGCTGGGCTTCGAAGCGATCGGCCCGTACAGCGAGTATGACGCTCTGGTGCGCGGGGTGCCATCGGCACACCCATCGGCGACGAGCCCTGGCAGCGACCGGTGATATGCCAGGCGCGCGCCAGGGCCGTCGGCGCGCACGGGGCAGCTACGCATCATCCCGTCCGCGGCGCTGGCGGATGCACACCGGAATCTGACTATACTGGCCACGGCCAAACCCACGGGAGCCGATTCATGCCGGGGATTCTCTGCGAACACTGCGTCGGGTACTGCTGCCGCTACATCGCGCTGCCGATCGACACGCCCGAGCAGCGCAGCGACTTCGACGATATCCGCTGGTACCTGCTGCATCAGGGCGTCAGCGTTTTCGTCGAGGACGGCGAGTGGTACATCAACGTCGAGACGACTTGCCGACACCTGCAACCCGACAACCGCTGCGGAATCTACACGGCCCGCCCGAAGATCTGCCGCGACTACACCACCGACAACTTCGACTATCACTCCGGCGATTACGGCTGGGAGCATCACTTCACCCGCCCGGAACATCTGGACGAATACGTCCGGTTGCACTTCGTTGATCCGCGGCGCAAGCGGCGCGGTGCCAAGGGCGCCGGCCGGCGACCGCGCGGCGGCGCGAAGGGGGGACCGCACGCGGCCGGTCCCCGCCGGCCGCATCTCAAGGCGCATCTGTCACCAAAGCTGCACCGCAGCCGCCGGGGGTTTGACTATGCCGCCAGCACGACGGACTCGCGCGGCGTTCCGCTGCCGCTCTTCCCGTGGACCGGTTCCGCTCGCGGTTAACGCCGACCGTGTGGTGCCGGGCGCGCCGCGTCCGAGCGTTTGAGCCCTGCGCCCCGACCGCCGCCGGCCGTTACGATGTGCCGCCATGAAGATCCCACGACCGCCGGGAATGCGTGATTTCTACCCCGAGGACATGCGCGTCCAGAACTGGCTGTTCGATCACTGGCGGGGCGTGTCCCGCAGCTTCGGTTTTCAGGAATTCGACGGGCCGATCTTCGAGTTTCTCGACCTGTATCGCATCAAGAGCGGCGACGAGATTCTCAAGCAGGGATTTCAGGTCAGCCGCCCGGACGAACCCGAGGCGCGCTTCGCCATCCGGCCGGAAATGACGCCGACGCTGGCGCGCATGGTCGCGGCTCGCGCCAACACGCTGCCGCGGCCGGCCAAGTGGTTCTGCATTCCGCGCATGTGCCGCGGCGAGCGCCAACAGCGCGGACGGCTGCGCGAGTTCTTTCAATGGAACCTGGACGTGCTGGGGGTCGAGCCGCCGCTGGCCGACGCGGAGATCATCGCGGCCGTGGCCGAGTTCTTCCGCCGAGTGGGAATCACCGCCGCGGACGCCGTCATCCGCATCAGTCACCGCCCGCTGATGGCCCTGCTGCTTGAGAAACTAGGAATTCCAGGCGACGCGATGGAGGAGGCCTTCCGGCTGATCGACAAGCGCGACCCGGATGACCCGGGCGCCTTCGTTCGGACGTGGACGCCCGTCTTCGGCGGCGTTGTGCCGGCCGAACGCATCGATGAGCTGCTGACCAGCGGGACGCTGGAAACCTGCCTGGATCAGGCGCAGCGAACCGGCGAAACCGGAGGCCGAATCGCAGGCGAACTGCGCGGACTGTGGAACACGCTCGCCGATTTCGGCGTCATTGATTATTGCCGGTTCGACCTGACCATCGTGCGCGGCCTGGCTTACTACACCGGCACGGTGTTCGAGGCTCATCCGCAGCGTGGAACCATCAAGGCGCTCTGCGGCGGGGGGCGTTACGACCACCTGATCGCGCTCTTTGGCGGGCCATCGGTCCCGGCGGTCGGCATGGGCATGGGCGATGCCCGCGTGCTGGACCTGCTGGCCGAACTGGGTCGCCCGCCCACGCCGCAGGACGACCTGGACGCCTTTGTGATCGATGCTGATGAATCCCTCTTTTCGGCCGCACTACAGATCGTCAACCGGCTGCGGTCCGCCGGTCATACCGTCGACTTCTCGTATCGCCGTCAGTCCCTCGGCAAGCAGCTCAAGCAGGCGGCGACCCGCAACGCGCGATATGCAGTGATCGTTGGCAGCGAGCTGAGCGAGCGTGGCGAAATCACGCTGAAGTCCATGGCGACCGGAGAGCAGCGCCGCATTTCCGCTGCGGATCTGGGCGCCGCGGTGTCAGATTAGCGGCTGGATCGCTCCTGGAGCCCAGCCGCCCGCGGCTGTGTCGTTTCGTTGGCACACAGCGGATGGAGCACAGCCGCCCACGGCTGTGTTCTTCAGGCAGGGAGTTCTTCACGCTCGGATCGCAGCCGCCCACGGTTAGCTCGGCACTGAACGCAACATAATCTCTGTTATCAGACCTCCAGAGTGGGATTTCGCGATCCGCGCTGCGTGTCCCACCCCGCCGGCCGCATTCCTTCGCGACGGCCACTTCCTCGGCCCGCCGACCCCGACAATCCAGTCCCTCTGCCCGCTCCGCCGCCGGTGCCGATTCACTACTCGCCGAACACCGGCGTGATGCCGCGCAACACCGCTCCAAGAACGAACACGACGGCGAACAGTACCGTCAGGTACCGCAGCCAGAACGCGGCGCCGTTGCGGTAGGCTTCACCTTTCTTTCCCGGGAGCGCCAGAACGGTTGCTCCGTGAAACGCCAGCAGCGCTGCGAGGAATTTCAGCCCGAACAACCCGTGGTACAGGCCGGCGTTCGCCGCGCCGCGGAACTCGGGCAGCTTGTATGCAACGAAGTTAATCAGTCCGCTGACCAGCAACAGCCCGATTACGCTGAAGACGGTGATTCGCCAGCGAGCCACAACGCTTTCCCGAATGCCCAGCCGGGTTTCGGCCGGGAGCCCCACGAGCGTCGGATGCAGGGCCAGCATCTGAAACACCACGCCTCCCGCGGCCAGCGCAGCGGCCCCCGTATGAGCCACCCGCAGCACCACGCCGCCCACGTCAAGAGCCCCGCCTGTCACCGCTGCGAGCAGATCGCTCATGCCGCTCTCCTCAAAGCGACCCTGCGTGCATCGGCCACCGCCGGGATATCGCCTGGCAATCCGAGTTGCGCGCGGCGTTCCCGTGGCGTAGCCGCCGCCGCGTGGTTCGAAATTATAGGCGCCTTTGCGACGCCAGCCGGCCGGCCTGCGCCCGTGCCAGCGTTCGGACAGGTCGGCGTCGCTCGGTTACGATACGCGCCATTCGAGTCGCGCGGCTTAAGGAGCGCATCGCGATGCTGCGACTGGGCGTCAACATCGACCACGTGGCTACGGTCCGGCAGGCCCGCCGAACGGACGAGCCCGATCCTGTCTGGGCGGCCGCGGAGGCTGAGCTGGGCGGCGCCGACGGAATTACCTTTCATCTCCGCGAGGACCGTCGGCACATCAACGACCGCGATGCGGTGCTGCTGCGCCAGACCGTCGCGGCGCGCCTGAACCTGGAGATGTCCACGGTCGCGGAGATTGTCAAGATCGCCCTGCGGCTGCGACCGCATCAGTGCACGCTGGTTCCCGAACGACGCGAGGAGCTGACCACCGAAGGCGGGCTCGACGTGGTCAAGTGGCGACGGCGGATTGCGCCGGTCGTGCGACGGTTGAAGTCCGCGGGCATCGAGAGCAGCGCGTTTGTCGAGCCCGACCGGGCACAGATCATCGCATCGGCCGAGCTCGGTCTTGACGCGGTCGAACTTTGCACGGCCCGTTACGCCGAAGCGCGCGGCGCAGCGGCGCGGCGCGCGGCACTTCAGGCGTTGACACTCGCGGTCGAGGTCGGATTGGAGCAGGACCTGGCGGTGCACGCCGGACATGGTTTGACGTACCGCAACGTCGCCGCCGTCGCCATGATTCCCGGCTTCACCGAGTTTAACATCGGACACAGCATCGTCGCGCGAGCCGTGTTTGTCGGGCTGCGCGAGGCGGTGCGCGAGATGCGCCGGCTGATGAACGAATCCAGAGACCGCGCGCTGCAATACATCACGCAGGACATGCTGGTATCGATCGATGACAACAGCCCCCCCGCTCACGGCAATCATCAACGCCCGGCTGCTCGACGCTGACGGGCTGTGGACCGTCCGGCTGCGCGATGGGCACATCAGCACAGTGGAGCCGCAGCCTGCGGCCGCGGCCCGCGCGCCCATCGAGTATGGCACCTTCGACGCCAGCGGAGCGCTGCTGGTGCCCGCGCTGGTCGACCCGCATGTGCACCTGGACCTGGCGTATTCGCTGGAGCTGGTGCCTGAAAACCGCTCGGGAACGCTGCTGGAGGCCATCGCGCTGTGGTCGGCGGCCAAGGCCCGCTTGACCGCCGAAGACGTCCGCGGCCGCGCGGTGCGCGCCATTCACGAGGAAATCTCGCACGGTACGGGCATGATCCGCAGCCACGTGGATGTGGCCTCGGCCGCGGGAATGCGGCTGTGCGAGGGCGTGCTCGCGGCACGCGAGGCGAGCGCGGGCCAATGCGCCATTCAACTGGTTGCCTTCCCACAGGACGGGCTGATCCGCGACCCGCAGGCCGCCGATCTGATGCGCACGGCGCTGAGCGCCGGGGTCGACCTGGTCGGGGGCATTCCTCACATCGAGCGCACCGGAGCCGACGGCGTCCGTCACCTCGAGCTGGTCTTCGACCTGGCCGAAGCCTTCAACGCCGATATCGACGTGCACATCGACGAGAGCGACGATCCTGGCAGCATGTACACCGAGCACCTGGCGGCGCTCACGATTCGGCGCGGCTTTCAGGGCCGGGTGACCGCCTCGCACGTGTGCGCCCTTTCCAGCTATACCGACGTGCACGCCGCGCGCGTGATCGACCTGCTGGCCGAGGCGCGCATCAACGTCGTAACGAACCCCGGCGTGAACCTGCATCTTCAGGGCCGCTTTGACCGCTACCCGAAACGCCGCGGGCTGACGCGCGTGCGTGAGCTGCTGGCGCGGGGTGTTCTGTGCGCCGCCGGCCAGGATTGCATTTGCGATCCGTTCTATCCGCTGGGCAACGGCTGCCTGCTGGATCAGTCCTTCCTGCTGGCGCACGCCGACCATCTCAGCCAGCCGGCGCAGCTCCGACAGGCGTTCGATATGGTCTGTGGCATGGCGGCCCGCGTCACGCGGGGCGCCGGACACCGCGGCCAGCCAGGTGACAAGACGCTGGGCGTTGTCGCGCCGGGCGCGCCGGCACACCTGGCGCTCTTCGAGCCCGCTGACGTGGCCGAGCTGGTGCGGTTGCGGCCGAAGCCGCGCGCCGTGCTGCATGCTGGCCGGCGGGTCGTGTAGGTTCATCCTGAACGGACGCGCGGCCTTGCGCCCCCTACAATGCTCAGCGATAGGAGCAGGGATCAGGCATGTCGATTCATTGCACCGCCGTCGTGGACAAACGTTGCGAGGTCGATCCTACCGCCGAGATCGGCCCGTATGCGGTCGTTGAACCGGACGTGACGATCGGTCCGGGCTGCCGGCTGTTCGCGCACGCGTACATTTCCAGCGGCACAACGCTCGGGGCGCGGGTGCAGGTGCATCCGTTCGCGATTGTCGGTCACCATCCACAGGACCTGGCCTGGAAGGAAGCGCCCAGCTACACCCGCATCGACGACGACACGGTTGTCCGCGAGCACGCCTCGGTTCACCGCGGCACGAAACCGGAATCAACCACGGTCGTCGGCAAACGCTGCTTCATCATGGCGACCGCGCACCTCGGGCACAACTGCGTACTGGGCGATGACGTCAAGCTGGCCAACGGCGCGCTCGTCGCCGGCTACGTCGAAATCGGCCGCGGGAGTTTCCTCAGCGGGCATGCGCTGGTCCACCAGTTCTGCCGCATCGGCGAGCTCGTCATGATCCACGGCGGCGAGCGCGTCACCAGCGACGTGCTGCCGTATCTGACCGTGGCGCCGCAGGGCGTGATCGGCCCCAACGTGGTCGGCCTGCGACGAGCCGAGTTCTCGGCCGACGCTCGGGCCGAGGTGCGTGCCGCCTACAAGCTGTTGTTTCGCTCAGGGCTGGGGTTTCGCGACGCGCTTTCCCGGCTGCGCGAGACCGTCCGGACGGACGCGGGCCGGCGCATGCTCGAATTCGCCAGCGCCCCCAGCAAGCGTGGCTTCATGCGCTTCCATCCCGACCGTGCTCGCGCCGACGATTACGACGAGCTGAACGAGTGAAGCTGCTCATCGCTCCCGACAAGTTCAAGGACGCGATCGACGCCGCCGCGGCCGCCGCGGCCATCGAAGCCGGAATCCGCCAGGCAGCCCCCACTGCGACCTGCGACCCTTGCCCGCTGGCCGACGGCGGCGAAGGCACCGGTCGGATTCTCGCCGCTGCCCTGCACGCCGAGCAGCGGCACTCGCAGATTCACGACCCGCTCGGCCGACTGCGCACGGCGCACTGG
>CAYOHG010000114.1:4087-8467 GCA_964403685.1 uncultured Planctomycetales bacterium | reverse complement strand
GGCCAGGGCGACGCGGGCAAGGAGACGAAGTAGGCGATGGTGCGCGAGGGTGTCGATCTCGGTGGGCTGCGTTCACCGCGCCATCGGCATTGGCGCGGCCGGCTCCTGTCGCCGCTGGAGGAGGTGCGAATGTTCTTTGACGATGCCGGGCCGGTCCCAGAAACATTCAGACGACTTGGTCAGCGCCTCCAGCAGGCGAAGATCCCACACATTTTCATGGGGGCCAGCGCGGTCAATGCGCACGGACACCGTCGTTCGACAGAGGACGTCGATTTGTGCATGCGGCGTGAGGATTTGGACCGATTCCGCCGCGAGTTCGTAGGCCGGCCGTATGAGCCGGTTGCGGGGCGACCACGGAAGTTTTATGACCCCGAAACGCAGGTATCGTTCGACATCCTGGTTGCCGGTGAAGTCGCCGGGAACTCGCGCAAGCAGACGGCCGTTCACTTTCCCGATCCGGATGAAGCGGAGCTCATCTCCGGCGTCCCGTTTCCTTCGCTCGCGCGGCTGATCGAGCTAAAGCTGGTGACCTGGCGCTTCAAGGACTGGGGCGACGTTGTGGAGCTGATTCGAACGCACAACCTCGACGAGTCCTTCGCCGATAAGCTGCACCCGGTGACGCGTTCGGCTTACCTGCAATGCTATGACCAGAAGCTCGAAGAGGACCGCTACAACCCGGAGATCGATGACCCGCCGGCGGAGTAACCCGAGAGAAGTGCCGACCGCAGCGGATGCAGTGGCCGCAACCCGCGCGCTCTTCTTTTCCAATACCGGCCCGATCGCGCAGACCGGCCGCGATCTGCTGCGCTCGCTGCGGACCGCCGGCGTCGAGCATGTCCTGGTCGGCGACGCCGCCGGCTGTGTGTACGCGGAGCAGGCCACGGTCAGTCCGATTGCGATGCCGCCGCAAACCGCGGAGTTGGATTGGCCGGTGCGGCGGTTTGACGTCTGCCTCCGGCCGCCGGATGTCGAACGCTATCGCCAGACCGTGGTCGGGCGCGACTTCGAGGCCGTGCCCGGCCAGCGCTCGCGCCTGCTGCATCCGCACACCGGCGTCGAGATCGACCTGCTGTCCGCCGGCGAGGTCGTCGGCGATCCGCTGCGACAGCGTGAAATCCGCTGGCCCGATCCCCACGCAGCCGTCTGGCTCGCAGGCGTCCCGGTGCCGCCGCTGGAGCGCTTGGTGGAGCTACTGCTGGCCGAGTTTTCGGAGCACGGGCGCTCGACGGTGATCTCGCTGCTTGCGCTGACTGGAGCGCCCGCGGAGCGCTGCGCGTGCGTGCATCCGCTGCTGCGCGGCGAGCTGGACGCCTGTTTCGCTGCGGCGCGACGGATGCCGGGGGTATGATAACGAGACGCTCTCCGCGGCCGGGTTGAGCGAGTCGCGGAGAACGACCTTGCGCATTGCGGGCGTGCGGCAGGCGCGCTGCGTGATTCGTTGCGTGGGCTGGATCGGAACACGGCGCCGCAGGGGGTCGCAACGCGAATCCACGTGAAGCCTCGAGGCACAACGATTCATGAGCACCTTCGCCACATTCACGCGGCTGAAAGACAAGGGCCTGGCGGCGCTGAAGGCCGGCGATCCTGTCGCCGCGCGGCCCTATCTGATCCAGGCCGCCGAATGCATGATCGAGTTGTCTGAGACCAGCGCCGACGCGGTGCAGCGGGCCGACCAGGAAGCCTACGCGCGCGAGTTGCTCGACCTGGCCAAGGACTGCGACCGCCGCGCAAAGCTCGGCGGCCGGGCCGGTCCAGGCGGGGCCGCCCGCGACCGGGCCCGCGATCGCGACGATGACAAGGGCGCCGACGCGCAGGACTGGGTGGTGCGCGAGAAGCCGACGGTGCGTTTCGCCGACATCGCCGGGCTGGACGAGGTGAAGCAGGAGATCTACCTCAAGATGATCTACCCGTTTCAGCACCCCGAGCTGGCCAGCCACTACGGCATCGACGTGGGCGGCGGGATGCTGCTGTACGGTCCGCCGGGTACCGGCAAGACGATGTTCGCCAAGGCGGTCGCCTGCGAGCTCGACGCGACCATGTTCGTCGTCACGCCGGCGCAGTTGATGAGCAAGTGGGTCGGCGAAGCCGAGCAGAATGTGCGCAAGCTGTTTGATGCGGCCAAGGCCGAGCCCAAGAGCGTGATCTTTCTGGACGAGGTCGAGGCGCTGGTGCCCAAGCGGCGCAGCACCGACAGCACGGTCATGCAGCGCGTCGTGCCGCAGATTCTCCAGGAGATCGAGGGCTTCGACCGCAAGGCCGGCCGCGCCCTGCTGTTCCTGGGCGCCACCAACGAGCCTTGGACGCTCGATCCGGCGATGATGCGGCCCGGGCGGCTGGACGCCAAGGTGTACATCCCGCTGCCGGATGCCGAGGCGCGCTTCAAGCTCTTCGAGATGTACCTGGCCAAGCGGCCGCTGGCGGATGACGTCGACCTAGCGGCCCTGGTCGAGCAGACCGCCGGCTACAGCGGCGCCGATATCAAGGCGATCTGCGGTCGTGCGGCAACCCGACCGTTTTTGGAATCGGTCGGCGGGGGCGAGCGCCGTAACATCTGCATGGCGGACCTCGTCGACGTGATTCAGCAGACGCCGGCGTCGGTCCGCGCCAAGGACGTGGCGAAATACGAGGAATGGGGGCGCGAGATCAGCACGGCCTGACTTACGACGACGCCGCGCAACGCGAGGCAGCGAACATGAGCCGCGAGATGCTGAAGCGACTGGACGCAGCGACGCTGGTCGCGCTGCGGATCAACGGCGACGACTGGTCGGCCGGGCTGCTGCGGCGTGACACCCCGATCCCCGATGCGTGGATGGGGCTGGTCGAGTCGATCGATGGGCGGCGCTGGTTTGCTCCCGCCGGCGAGGCACCGCGCGTCGATCGCGGCGATCAGCTTCTGCTGGTGCGCAACCGCGCCATCACCGTGCCGATCTCGCTGGAAGACGCGCCGGCGGCGTCGGGCGAGGCGTTTGCGGCGGCCTGCGAGCTTCTGCTGCGCTGGCCGGCGCGTGAGTCCGAGCTGTCGGCGCTGCGCAGCTTCGTCCCGCTGGGTCGCGAGCTGCACCTGGCCCAGCTTGGCGAGCTGCTGGCCCAGCGCGGCGCGCTGGCCGCGCTGCGGCAGTTCGTTCGCACACAGCCGGCCGACGCGCTGCTGGCTGACCAGGTCCGCGACAGCCTGCTCGCATTCCTGCGCGAGCAGCTTCGTCCGCTGCTGTTCGAGCTGGGGGCCGAGCTGGAACGGCTGGGACAGTTGCGCTTTGAGAGCGCGGCCTTCGATCGCCGCCGGCAGCGCGAGCGGGATTCGGCCGAGCAAGCCGAGCGCATCCGGGCGCGCCAGACTGTTGAGCAGGCTGCGCTGGCGGCCACCAGTCGTCGCCTGGACGACCTCGCGGCGCTGCTCGACAAGCTCCGCGCGATCTCCCGCAGCGACACCGAGATGCGCTGGCACGACCTGCTGCCCGCCCTGACGCCGGCGGAGCGCGGCCAACTGCTCGAAAATCTCTGGCGGATCACGCCCGACCGTCGGCGCGCCGCGGCGATCGTCGTGATCGCCGGGTCTGAGCTGCTCTGGCTCGACCCGGCTGATCCGCAGCGCGTCCTGCGCCGTGTGCGCGTCGGCGAGCAGCTCGGCGGCCTGCGCTCGCTCACCTACTGCGGCACTCGCGGCGTGCTGGCGCTGGGCTGCGCGGCCGGCGTCTGGCTGCTCGATACCGACTCGGGCGAAGTGCGCGCCAGCCTGGCCGTGCCCGACGCCGGCGCGCCGCGCACCGGCTTCAACGCCGCCGCGATGATCGCCGATCGGCTCTACGCGACGCATTCGCAGCTCGGCTGCTGGAGCTGGTCGCTGGAACCGCCGGGCGACGCCCGCGCGATCCTGCGCCCGGTCGGCGGCGCGCCGCGGACGATCCGCGCAGCGTGCGCGGGGGAAGATGGGAAGCTCTACTTTGCGGCGGACGACAGCGTGCAGTGCTTCGACCCGCGCAGCGCGGAGCTGCGGGTCTTTGATTCGGCCGACGACGTGATTCACAGCCTCGCGTTGCTGGACGGGCGGCTGTACGTCGGCACCGCGCGCGGCAACCTGCTGTGCCAGGAACTTTCGCGCCCGGGCGATTGGTGGGTGTTGCAGCGCACCGGCGAGCCGATCGAGTCCATTCAGGCGCGGCGCTGGAACGACCTGGTCGAGCTGGTGTTGCCGGCCGGTGCGTATGGAATCAGCGGCGTCTACGGCGCCGAGGGCGTAACGGCGCGGCTGCTGGAGAGTGCTGCGCCGATCCGCCGGGCCTGGGCTTCGGACGATCTGATTGTGGGGCTGACCGAGGCGCGCGACCGGCTGGTGGTGATGAACGCAGCCCTGCCGGCGCGGCAGGGCCGCGCCGTTTCCAT
>CAYOHG010000114.1:3456-4077 GCA_964403685.1 uncultured Planctomycetales bacterium | reverse complement strand
GTCCAGGATGCGTGCATCGTGACGACGGCCGACGCAGGTACTAAGAAAGTCGAAGGCTAAAGGCAGGAGGTTGGATTCTCTCTGTTTCTTCGTCTGTCCGCCCTTTCGGCTCTCCGTCGCTTCGGCGCTTTCTCCCTTCCGCCGGTACAATCCGCTCGGAGGTACTGCGACTATGGCGATCGACAAGCACAGGCTGATCGACGCGCTGAACATCGACCTGGCCAACGAATACCAGGCGGTTGTGATGTACACGACGTACGCGGCTTGCGTCGCGGGCCCGCACCGACCCACGTTGCGGGCGTTCTTCCAGACCGAGATCCCCGAGGAGCTGGCGCACGCGCAGTTCCTGGCGGACAAGATCACCAGCCTGGGCGGCGCGCCGACGGTGAAGCCGACCGCCGTCCCCGCGGCGAGTTCGCCGCGTGAAATGCTCGAGGCGGTGCTGCGCGCCGAGGAGCAGGCGATTGCCGGCTACAAGGAGCGCGCTGAGCAGGCGCACGCGTTTGGCGACAAGGGCCTGGCAACGCATCTGGAAACGATGATCGAGGACGAGACGGGGCACTACGAGGAGACGCTGAAGATCTTGCGTGGTTGGCAGTAGCCGAAAGCTTGAGGCCGAGG
>CAYOHG010000114.1:0-3446 GCA_964403685.1 uncultured Planctomycetales bacterium | reverse complement strand
ACTCGGGCACAGCGGTAGGAAGGCACAGAGTCACTCAGCGACGCGCCCGTGATGCGAGTCGCGCCCCTCCGGAAGCAGCGAGACGAAGAGTCGGATGGTCGAAACGACGCAGCGGGGCCGCCCTCCTTGCTGGCCGTGCCGGCGGCTGATGGTGGCGCTTTCCGCGTCGGCGGGTAACCTGTCCGCATGTCCACGCTGCTTTACGGCATCGATATCGGCGGAACCAAGGTCGGCGTGTGCATCGGCGACGCCGAAGGCCGCGTGCGGGCTTCGACGCACTTCGCGACCGACCACGGCGCCGCGCCCGCGGAGATCCTGAAGCGCGCCCTGGACGAGCTTCAGTCGCTTGCGCTGGCCTATCGGCTGCCCGCCCCGGCCGCGCTCGGCGTCGCCTGCCCCGGGCCGTTTCACGCACCGCGCCAGCAGTTCCAAGATCCACCCAACATGCCCCGCTGGCACAACTTCGCCCTGGGCGAGTTCATTCGGTCAACTGTGGGCGTACCGGCCACCGGCATGAACGACGCCAACGCCGCCGCGCTGGCCGAGTGCTACTGGGGCGCGGGTATCGGCTACCGCAACGTGGTTTTTTGCACCATGTCCACGGGAATGGGCGCCGGCTTCGTGCTGGATGGCCGACTCTACGAAGGCACGGACGGCTTCGCCGCCGAGATCGGGCACCTGGCCCTGGAGGCGGATGGACCCGTCGGTTTTGGACGGCGCGGCAGCGTCGAGGGTTACCTCAGCGGACCGGGGATCGCTCAGGTCGCCGAAGCCGAACGGCTGGTCTGTCGCCAGATCGGCGAGCCAACGGCGCTCGACGCGCTGGCGACGCAAGGAGGGCTGACGGCGGAAAAAGTCTGCTCGGCCGCCGCCGGCGGCGACCACGCCGCACGCCGTGCCGTTGAGCACTGCGCCGCGCGGCTGGGCCGGTTGCTGGCGATCCTGACCGACCTGCTGAACCCGCAGGTGTTCATCCTCGGGACGATCGGTTCGGCTTTTCCGACGTTGTTCATACCGCGCGCAACCGAGGTACTGCGGCGCGAGGCAATCCGGCATTCCGTCGAGATCGTGCGCATCGTGCCGTCGGGACTTGCGGATCGCGGTCATCAGCAAGCGCTGGCCGTGGCGCGGCGGACTCTGACTGGCGGGTAGCGCGCTGCGCCGACGGCTTTGAACCCGGTCCGCCCCGCCCGCCGCGGGCGCCTACGGCTTGGCGCGGTTCGCGGCGCGCTCCTCGGGCGAAAAGTAGTGCGTCACGCCGTGGCACAGCCAGGCCTGGCCGTCGAAGGTCGTGGTGCTGGCGGTGGACTTGTAGAAGTCGATCTTGCGGGCCACGCCGCCGACCTTGCCCAGGATGCCACCCATTCGCGCGATGAATTCGCGGGGCTTCTGTTCCGGGATCGCCATCGCGGCCATCCCGGCGACCGAGTCGATCACCCCCAGCACCTGCGCGATTTCCTGGCCCACGCGCCGGTGGTCGCTCAGCGACAGCTCGACGCAGCCGGCGGCTGGCGCGATCATCTCCGCGGTCGCCCGCG
Source organism: uncultured Planctomycetales bacterium (assembly GCA_964403685.1). GTDB lineage: Bacteria > Planctomycetota > Phycisphaerae > UBA1845 > Fen-1342 > CAYOHG01. The sequence goes on along the minus strand of CAYOHG010000114.1, from coordinate 1,908 downwards.
CGTTTTCGCGGATGCCGGGGTGCTGGCCGCGGGCCGTCTTCAGGCACAACTCGGCGTTGCGCTCCGAGCTGGCGATCATCAGACAGCCTTCGGCCATGCCCCACACGAGCGGTTCGGCGGGGTTGAAAGCAAATGTCATGCTCTGGAACCCGGGCAGGGCATCGCTGTCGAGCTCGTCCAGCGACATCGTCAGCATGGCCAGCATCGGGTTGGCGGCGGTCAACTCGCCCATGTGGGTGGTCACGGTCTCCAGGAACGCCGCGACGTTCTGGCTGGCCAGCTTTTCGTCCTTGACCTCGATCAGGAAGATCCAGCCGGCCTCGTCTTCGAGCGTGATACTGGCGACGCGCCGCCCGAGCCAGCTCAGCAGATCGCGCTTGAGATTGAAACCCAGCGAATCTTGCAGCGCGTCCCAGTGCCCCAGCAGCTCTTCACCGGCCGGTCCGACGCCGCGGGTCGTTTCGACCACAAAGTCGTAGACGGCCTCGACGTCGATCCCCGCGTTGATCGAAAAAGAGAGCGTTTCGCGCGGCAGGAAGCGGATGAAGCTGGCGACCTCCACTGGGTTGGCGATCACCGTGTAAATGGGCTGGGAGCGCGCGTCAGCGACCAGGGCCGTGCGGGTCACCGTATGCAGGTCGTAGCCCTCGACGTAATAGGCGGTGGCCGACGAATCGATGATCGTGAAGGTATCCAGGATGCGATGCACCAGGTTCATGACGCCGACCGCGCGCGATTCCGTCTCGCTGCGGGCGGATTGCGAGGCGCGCTCGCGCGCCAGCTCGAGCGCCGCGGCGAAGCGTTCGTCAGAGCGGATGCGATGCAGGTCTGGGTCCTTGGTGATGTGCCGGGGACAGTAGAAGCCGGCCTCAACCGCGCGCTGGAGGAACTGCAAAGCCTGCTCGTCGTGACCCAGCAATGAATGGAAGCAACTCAGTGCATAGAGTGTGCGTGGGTCATTGGGCGCAGCGGCCAGGGCCTGCTCGGCGAGCTGCAATCCCTGTTCATGGTCCTTCTGCTCGAAACCGACGCGGGCCGCTTCGAGGTAGAGCTTGTACGCGGGGCCGCTCGTATCGGCGTTGACGATGACGTCCTTGGCGCTGAATCGCGCCGCCAGCCCGCGGGCCCGCTCCAAAGCGGCAAGGAACCGCGCCTCGGTGCGCAGGCTGACCAGGTCGTCGTCGCTGCGGATCTTCTCCGGAGCGTAGAAGCCCGCGTCGACCGCCTGCTCCAGCCAGTCCAGCGCGTCGTTCTTGTTCCCCAGCAGCGCGCTGAAGCAGGCCAGGTTGTATAGCGCGATCGAGTCCTTCGGATCGGCGGCATGGGCCTGCTGTGTCAGCTCAAGCGCCTTGCGATGGTCGCCCGCGCGGTACGCCGCCAGCGCCTGCTCGTTCAGCTTGGCGACCTGCCGGTTGGCCCCGGTGTTGAGATAGACGTCGTCGGATTCGCGCATCACATCGCCCAGGCGGCTCATCAGCGCCCGCAGCGATGTGAACAGGTTCTGCGCGTCGAAGTAGACGAAGCTGACGCTTTTCGTCCCGAGCTGCCCCAGGGCCGCGACGAACCGCGGACTATCGGCCAGCGCAGCGCCCTGCCCGGCCAATCGGGCCAGAATATCCTCCATCAGCTCGCGCCCCAGACCGAGAACCAGGACGTCCTCGTGCCGCGCCACGCAGATGTACAGCCCCGGCGCACCAGGCGCCAGCGCCAGCAGGTTGATGCAGGCGATCTCCGCATCGCCGCGGCGGTGGTCTTCGAGCGTCAGCGCGCGGGCGTCGGCCAGGCGATTGACCTCGTCGGCCAGCGCTTCGAGGATCGCGCGGAATGCCTGGTAATCTCCGGCGACGTGCTCCTGACCGGAGCGCACCAGCCAGGCCATCTGCGCCGGACCGCACATCGGTCGGCGCG
>CAYOHG010000113.1:0-8473 GCA_964403685.1 uncultured Planctomycetales bacterium | reverse complement strand
GGACAGCAAGGCGCAGGCCGAGGAAATGGCCCGCCGCGTGGGGCTGACCGAACGCCTCGACCATCGTCCTGCCGAGCTTTCCGGCGGGCAGCAGCAGCGTGTGGCGATCGCGCGCTCCCTGGCGGCCAACCCCGCCATCCTGCTGGCCGATGAGCCGACCGGAAACCTGGACAGCGCCACCGGCGAGCAGATCATGCTGCTGCTGGCGGACCTGAACCGCCAGGGCAAGACCGTGCTGATGGTGACGCATGAGCCGGACATCGCCGCCCATGCGACCCATCGGCTGCACATGCGCGACGGCCGCATCGACCGCGTCGAGGGCCCGTCGACATGAAGGCCGCGCGCCTGGTCCGCAATGTCCGTCTGGGCATCAAAACGCTGCTGCTGCACAAGCTGCGCTCGCTGCGGACCATGCTGGGCGGGGTTTGCGGCGTGGCCAGCGTGGTGGCGATGCTGGCGGTGGGCGAGGGGGCCAGCCGTCAGGCGCTCGATCAGATCCGCAAGCTGGGTTCGAACAACATCATCATCTCTTCGATGAAGCCGGCCGAGGAGCAATCGCGCACCAACGTCTCGCCTTTCAGCGTCAGCCTGTACGGCCTGCTGTACGACGATCAGCGCCGCGCCGAGGAGACGCTGCATTCCGTGCGGCGCACGGTGCCGGTCAAGCAGGTGCGCAAGGAGGGCCGGCTGCGCGACCGCGTGCTCGACCTGCGCCTGGTGGGCACGACGCCCGACTGGTTCGACCTGGTGCGCCGCCCGGTGATCGCCGGCCGCGTGATCCTGCCGCGCGACGTCGAGCGCCACGCCGGCGTGGTCGTGCTGACCGAGTACGGCGCCCGCCGCCTGCTGGCCACCAAGCACTCACTGGGTGAATCACTGCGCATCGGCGGCGACTACTACGAAGTCATCGGAATCGTCCGCAGCGAGTCCGTTCAAAACGAAGACATGCAGACGCCGGACCAGGAGGTCGACGCCTATATCCCCATCGACGTCGCCCGCGAGCGCCACGGCGACATCACGACGATCATCACGTCCGGTTCCATGCTGCGCGAATCGGTCGAGCTGCATCAGCTCATCGTCGAGGTTGATTCGACCGAAAACGTCGAGGCCACGGCCGACGGCATCAAGCGCATGCTCAAGCAAACGCACCCCAAGGACGACTATCGCATCGCCGTTCCGCTCGCGCTGCTGCGCCAGCAGGAGGCCACCAAGCGCACCTTCAACATCGTGCTGGGGTCGATTGCGGCCATCAGCCTGCTGGTCGGCGGCATCGGCATCATGAACATCATGCTTGCATCCGTCACCGAGCGAACCCGCGAGATCGGCATCCGCCGGGCCATCGGCGCGAAACGCTCGCAGATCATCGGGCAGTTCCTGATCGAGACCGTGGTGCTGTCGATGACCGGCGGCCTGCTTGGCATGGGGCTGGGGATCGCCATTCCTCGGCTGATCACGCTTGTGGCGGGCATGCCGACCTTTGTGACCGGAACCAGTCTACTGATGGCCGTGGGCATCAGTGTCAGTGTCGGGCTGGTGTTCGGCCTGTACCCGGCCCGGCATGCCGCGAACCTCGATCCGATCGAGGCGCTGCGGCACGAATGATGCGCCGACCGCGTGCTGGCCGGTGTGCGGGAATGAGCCGGGCCGGACGACCAATCGGCCACCCGGCCCGGCAAACGGCACGCCTTTCGGTTTCGCCAGGCTGCATCGGCACCACGTCGGATCACAGCGGTGCGTTCCGCCCGGCCTTACCGCGCGCTGGCGTGAGCCGCGCTCCATTGCGGATCGGCCCTACTCGACGCCAAACTCCTTGTGAGCCTTCTCGCGGATCGCCAGCGCCTTTTCGAGTTCGGCCTTGGCGGCGTCGCCGTTGCCTTCGAGGAGGTTCGACTCCACGTTCAGCAGGGTCCGCGCGAGCTCGATGAGCGTCAGGCGGAACTTGAGCGTCATGGCCTTCTTCTCGTCCTCGCTTTCGATCTTTTCGAGCACTTCGTCGAGCTTCGAGCCTTTCGCGGCGATGCAGGCGCGCTGCATGTCGCTGACGAGCTGGAGGTTCTCATCCTTCTTGGAGGCGTCGGCGACCTGGCCCGACAGCGTCTGCGCCGCGCGGTTCATCGCCTTCATGGCGCCCTCGACCGTCATGCCGCGCCGCTCGCCCTCCGGTCGCTCACGCCGCGGCCGCTCGCGCGGTTCCTGGCCAGGATCCTGCATTCCGAGGTTGCCGACCGCCAGCACACCCAGCAACGACGCGATCGCAATCCCCGGCCACATGGCACGCAACTTCATGAATCGTTCTCCAGTAGAATTCCAGAATCACGGCTACAACGGTTCAATGTCGCAACTGTGCGATTATTGCACACGCAGCGCGGCGGTTTGTCGAATGCCCGCCGCGTTTCCCTTGGTACACCAAATCGGGAATCCGCCTGACCGCGCGCGTCGACGGCGCTGCCGCGCGGCTGACGTCTCGCCCTGACGCCCGACGCACAACGTGCGCAACCGCTTGGCCGTCAATGCATTGAGGCGCGTGCGCGCCTGAAATGCGAATGCCGCCGATTCGCTGGATTCGTTCGCATGTCACGCCCCGATGCTGTCTGCAATGGCCGGGTCGAGACCTCGCAGATCCTGGGCTTGGGCCGGGCGTCGGGAAGGGTTACACTGTCGGCGGGATCGCGTTTGCATCTGCGGCCAGCGCGGTCCTGGTGTCCCTCATGTCTGCGGTACCGCTGGCGCCGGCTCCCGGCTTGCGGGTAGAACCGCTCCCGCTCGTCGGGGAGTCTTGGCGCGCCGCGCGGCGATCACAGACAGCGCGCTGGCACCCGGCGCCGGACGGTGCCCTCCAGTCACGCCCGTCGCCCCCACCATCAAGTCCCTCAAAGTGCATGGTCGGTTTCCCGGTTCTTGTCGCAACTCAGGCCCGCGCACGCGCGAGTCGCTTCACTGGCTTGGTGCTACGCGCCCGGACAAGCTGTCGCGAAGCCCGGCTGCGAAGAAGTAACGTCATGACCTGTACCATCCAGCCACCCCCGCGCCACCCGCGCTCGCGGTGGACCATGCTTCCGACGCTCGTTGCGCTCGGATGCCTCAGCACCCCTGTGAATGCCCAGACGATCGACTGGGCCAGCGCGGTGGACGGCGTCTGGTTCACCGCCGGCAACTGGAATCCCGCCAACGTCCCGGACGCCGACGGTGAAACCGCGCAGCTCGGGCTGAGCGGCGCCTACACCGTTACGCTGGATTACAACTGCTCTGTCGGCGGCCTGATGATCGTCAACGCCGCCGCCGCTGTGGACATTCCCGCCGGTCGTTACCTGTATCTCACACCCGCGCAGAACATGGTGAACGCCGGTCGGATCACGGTGAATTCCGGCGGCGCCGCCGTGGGCACCGGCGTGCGGTTTGACGCTTCGCTCGAAATCGGTGGCGGGGGCCTGCTCGAACTCAACGCGCACCCCGACAACCTGACCACCGCGGTGTTGAGCGGCCTGACGGGTGTGACGCTCGTGAATGCCGCGGATCATGCCATCGAAGGCAGCGGGCAATCCAGAATCAACCTGAACAACCGGGGTCTTGTCAGTGCCAATCGCAGCGGCCGCGTGTTGCAGCTCTACAGCAACCCGGTCACGAATGAGGGCCTGATGCAGGCCGTCAGCGGCGGCATCCTGCAAGTCACCAATGCGGATCTGACCCAGGTCGGCGGCGTGGTGCGCGCCGATGGCGGCATGGTCGAGATCTCGTCAGCGACGATCTCAGGCGGCGACCTGGAGGCGATCAACGCGGGGACGGTCGAGTCCCCCGGAGGTGTCACAACTATTTCATCGGGGTGCATCTCTCCGGGCCGTTGAATCTAGCCGCCGGCGGCGCGCTGCACGTATACGCCGGGTTCGAAAACGACGGCACGCTCACGATCAATGCGACGGGCGCGCCGATTGGCACTTATCTGCGCGCCAGCGAAACCTGCGCCATGACCGGGGGCGGCGAGATCGTGCTGAACTCCAGCCCGGCGGACCTCAACGGCGCGTACCTGCAAACCGTCGGCGGCGCCACGCTGACCAATGGCCCGGCGCACACCGTCCACGGCCTTGGCCGCATTCACGCTAACTTCGTCAATGACGGCGAGGTGCGCGCCGACGTGGCCGATCAGACGCTGGAGCTGCTAAGCGCCCCCAAGACCAACAACAGCCTCATGCAGGCCACCAACGGCGCCACGCTGCTGCTGGGCGCGATCTCCATCGGGCAGTCGCCGGCCGGACGCCTCGTCGCCGACGATGCGACCCTGCGGTTGTCCGGCCCGACCATCACCGGCGGGCGGATGGAAGCCATCAACGGCGGAAGGATCGAACTGACACCGGGCTACTCCGCCACGCTTGACGCCGTCGAGCTGCTCGGACCGGTGGATGTCCCGCCGGGCTCGGCGATCTACTTCAGCGGCGGAGACCTGACGCACGAAGGCACGATCACGGTGAATACCACCGCGGCCAGCACGGGCACGTTTCTGCGCTTCGACCAGACCGGCACGTTGGGCGGCGCGGGCGAAATCGTGCTCAACGCGAACCCGGCCGACCTCAATTCCGCGTATCTTCAAAACGTGGGGGGTGTCACGCTGACGCACGGTCCAGATCGCCTGCTGCGCGGCAGCGGCAGCCTTTACGGCCAGCACATCAACCAGGGCTGGATCGCCCCCGGTCCCGGACCCAGCGCGATCCGTAATCAGGGCGCACTCATTTGCGAAACCACCAGCGTGCTCGACGTCGAAGTCGGCGGCACGGCGCCCGGGCAGTACGACCAGATTTACAACGGTACGACCGCGCTCGCCGGCACCCTGGTTGTCAGCCTGATCAACGGGTTCACGCCCGCGTCGAACGACGAGTTCCCGATCGTCACCGCCGGAACGCTGTCCGGTGCATTCGACGAAATCGTCGCTCCCGGACCACCGAGCGGGCTCGCGTGGCGCGTGCGCTACTCGTCGACCAGCGCGGTCCTGACGGCCACTTGCCCGCCGGACCTCAGCGGCGATCACCACGTCGATCTGACCGACCTGTCCATTCTGCTGGTGCACTTCGGCCTGAGCGGGGCGGCGTCGGCGGACGGCGACCTGGACGGCGATGGAGATGTCGATCTGCTCGACCTGAGCACGCTGCTGATCGCGTTTGGCACGAGCTGTACTTAGGCCGGAGGAGACCGAGGCCCGCACGAAACGCGGCTAGCGCGTGCCGGGCATGACGAAGTTGCGCCGTGGCGACTCGTGGAAATAGAGGAAGCGGTTGAGGGCCTCCGCCCCGTGGCAGCTCGTGCACACGTTCGGGGCGACGAACGAGCGTAGCACCAGCCGCCGGCCGGTCGTCCCGGGCAACGCGCTCGGCATCCCCGGCAGCGTCGGCCCGATGCGCCCGTGCGGTTCGTGGCACGTGCGGCAGGTGATGCGGCCGCTGGCGCTGGCATTGCCGTCCGCATCGTAGATCGGCAGATGCGCCACGCCGCTGGTGGCCAGCGGATCGAAGGCGTCCACCAGCGGGTGTGAGGTTGAGCCGGGCCAGCGGGCGGGTCCCTCTTTTCGATGGCAGCCGGTGCAATGCGGGTCGGCCGTGTCGTTGTCGACCATCGACAAAGCGGCCGCTGCCAGCACCGGCGACCACAGCAGTTTGTCCCTGCTTTCCGCCGGGTTGGCATGCACGCGATGACACGGGCCGCACGAGGCGCTGTCGAACCCGGCGTTGCGCATCGAGACTCCACTGTGCGGATTCGCTTCGACGTGTGCGTTAGCCGCATGGCAGGCCACACAGGGTTGGCCGGCGGCGTGCGGCCCGGCCAAGCGCACCAGGTGCTCGGTCGCGCCGCCCGCGTGCGGATCGTGGCAGGTCTCGCAGTCGATCTGCGCCGGGCCGGGGCCGGTCGTGTCCAACGGCAGCCCGCTGGCCAGCGCAGCGGCGTCGGTGTCCCGGGGGTGCAGCATGACGGCCGCGCCGCTCGATCCCCAAAGAGTATTGGTGTGACACGCCGCGCACGGCGCGTTGGTCGGACCGGCGGACGCGACCGGTGCGATGCGGAACAGCCCGGTCGATTCGTTGCCGTGCGGGCGGTGGCAGGAAAGGCAGCGGTCGCCGCCGTTGGTGGCCTCCGTCAGCCAGCGCGACGGATCGGCGAGCATGTCGTGCGGGCCGGCGCGAACCGCGTTCATTTCACTGTGACAGGTCGTGCAGAGGTCCTCCGGTGCGGCGCGGAGGAAGTTTGTAAAGCGCACCTGGTGCGGGTCGTGGCAATCGAGGCACGCCAGCGTAGGGTGATTGACCGAGCCGAGCTGGCGGTTTTCGGCGCACTGCCCCTGCGAGTGGCAGGTCGTGCATTCGCCGACCGTGTCAACCGCCGTCGGTTTCGGCTCGCGCGCGTAGCGATGGAACAGATGACAGGCGCTGCACGGGCCGCCGTCGGAGACGGTCATGCCCAGCCGATTGCGCTCCTGCGGGTGTTTCTCGCGCAGGTCGTGAAAGCTGCCAAGCATGTCGGTGCGCTGCGAGTGGCAACGGATGCACATCTGCCCGTCCTTCAGCTCGGCGGCCAGCATGAAACGCTCGCCGAAGCCGTGGTGCAGCTTGTGACACGAGAGGCAGATCAGCTCACCGGCGGGGCCGATGCGCGTGCCCATGTCCTCGATGGCCGCAGCCTGCTCCGGGTTCGTTTTCGGGCTGAGCGGGTGCTCGCGGTCGCCGCCCTCGCGGAACATGCCCGGACGCATCTGGTCGTGGCAGGTCAGGCAGAGCTGGTTCGAGCCGACGCCCAGGACCAGCAGGTGGTCATACGAAGCGCCGTGCGGCGTGTGACAGACCTGGCAGGTCAGCTCGCGCGGGTTCGGACCGACCTTGGCACCGGCGGCGACCAGCGGTTCGGGGATCGGCCAGGGCATGCCGCCGGTCGGGTGTGTTCCGAAGCGCGGCCCGCGCGTCTTGTCGCTGTGACAACTGACGCACAGCTCGCTGGCGACGTTGGGGACGCGCAGCAGCATGGCGCGGCGGAAATCACCCTGGGCCGCGTCGCTGCCGTGGGCCGAATGGCACGTGCGGCAGGCCAGCTTTCCGTCCACCAGCGGGAGGTTCTGCGGAACCGTCATGGACTCCGGCGGCGCCACGCCGGTGCGATGGCCGTGCTCCTCCCAGACGCGCTGGCGCGAGTCGGCGACGGCGCCGTCGTGGCACGACAGGCACATCGGGCTGCGCGAAGCGGCTGGTTCCTCAGGCGTGCCCTCCGGGCGCGTGGCGAGACCGGAGTCGCGCCCGTCGGCATACGGCGCAAGCCAGTCAATGTGGCAGATCGTGCACGCCTGTGCCTGTTGCCCGCTGCCGGCGCGCGGCGGCGCCAGCGGCGGAGCCGCATCCTGTGTGGCGGACACGGCCAGTCGAGCCACCTGGTTGGCCGCCAATTCGACGACGCAAAGCGAGCCCCCGGGCTCAAAGGCCAGACCGAGCGGCGAGTTGAAGTGCAGCACCTGCCCTTGCTCATCGCGCAGCACGTCGATCAGTAATCCGTCCGCGCGGAAGACCTGGATGACGCCCAGCACGCTATCGGCGACCCAGAGGTTGCGATCGCGGTCGATCGCCAGACCGCCGGGGCGAAAGAACTGCCCGATCTCCACGCCGTGCGAGCCGATGCTGCGGACCGGCTGCCCGTCGGGTGCGAAGATCTGAAGCCGCGCGTTGATGACGTCGCTGACGACGACGTCGCCCTCGGGCAGGGCCGCGATCTGGAATGGATACTGGAACTGACCGAGTGATTCGCCTTCGTGGCCGATGACCTGCCAGGTGCCGGCAGCCAGCTCGTGTTGCAGCAGACGCTGGCCGTCGTTGTCGACGACCCACAGATGCGCTCCATCGGGGGCGACGACCACGTCGGTCACGTCGGCGGGGCGCCCGCTCTCCGCCGCCGGGACGTCGATCGACCGCTCGAACTCGCGCTGCGGTGAGAGCACAACCACGCGCTGGTTGCCGCTGTCGGCGATCCAGGCGCGGCCGGTGGCGTCGACGTCGATGCCGACCGGCTGTTCAAACCGTACCCCGCCGCCGCCGTCGAGTTCTTCGAGCAATCCGCCGTCGGATGCGAAGACGACGATTCGGTTGTTGACGCCGTCGACGACGTACAGTTCGCCGACGGGCGAGACCGCGACCGCGGTTGGCAGTCGCAGGGGCGCATCGGCCGGACCGCCCAGTGCGTCAAGCCGCGTTGCCACGAAGCCGTCCCGTGCCACCGTCGGGCGCCCCGCCAGCAGAGCGATGGCAGCGGCCAGCAGCGACAGACTTTCCGGCCGAATTCGCGTCATCATCGTGCGTGGATGATTCGTCCCGAGGTTCCGCGCAAGACAGCCGATTCCCAGTATAGTGATGCGATTCGCTGGAGTCACGCCGGAGAGCTTCGACGCCCCGCGCGCGCACTGAAATGGTTGAAAGGACCCCGCGCATGTCGCACCCCGCCCCGCATGCACCCGGCG
>CAYOHG010000112.1:0-8510 GCA_964403685.1 uncultured Planctomycetales bacterium | reverse complement strand
GCTGCTGGATGGAACCGACAACTTCGAGACGCGCTACCTGATCAACGACCTGGCGGTGCGGTCCGGCCGGCCGTGGATTTACGGCGCGGTAATCGCTGCCGAGGGTCTGGTGATGCCTGTTCTGCCTGGCGAGACAGCCTGTCTACGCTGCGTCTGGGAGGACGCTCCGCCGCCCGGTACGGCGCCGACCTGCGACACCGCCGGTGTGCTCGGCCCGGCCGTAAACATCGTTGCGAGCCTTCAGGCGCTGGAAGCCATGAAGATTCTGATGGGCCGCCGCGACGAAGTGACCCCCGCCCTGCTGACCATCGACGCCTGGAGCGGCACGATCCGCCGGCTCGACCTGCGCGCCGCGCGCGAGCGCGGCGATTGCCCGTGTTGCGGGCGGCGGTCGTTCGATTTCCTGAGCGGGCGGCGTGAGTCGTCGGGCGCAGTCCTCTGCGGGCGTAACGCCGTGCAGGTCATGCCCCCGCCCGGCACGCGCGTCAACTTTGCCGGCCTGGCCGAGCGGCTGGCGTTCGCCCGGCCGACCTGCAACCGTTTCCTGATGAAATTCGCGGCCGACGGGCTCAGCTTCACGCTGTTTCCCGACGGCCGCGCGATTATCCAGGGCACCCAGGACACCGCGACGGCGCGCAGCGCCTATGCCCGTTTCATCGGAGCGTAGCACACCTTCATTGAGTTCCCCCGCGGCCTCCCGTCGCCGAGCCGGCGTGGCCGAAGGCCTACTCAGAGTTGGCGTCAGTCCTCGATGGCGCCCGCAGGTCGATCAGTCCCACGTCGACGTACTGCCCGCCGCCCGTCTGCCGGCAGTGAACCGCCAGTTCATGCTCCCCGGGCGTCAGTTGGGATCGCGCCTCGGGTGAGACCGGGAACGGCATGTAGGAGACGGTGAAACCGGTTCGCGCGAGCGCCAACGCACCGTCCAGGTACACCTCAACATCCTCGTCGTGATGCACCAGCAGGTGTGGATCTGCCCACTCGCCGGCGGGTATGCTGATCTTGCGCCGCAGCCAGATTTCGGGGCTGCCCCAGTGCGTCCGCACGACGGCCCCCGGTGTGCCGGCGGTGCCGAACCCCGCGGGCGCGAGCTTCCACTGGCGGTCGTCAAAGCCCGGTCGGGTCCAGTCGCTCGGCGGCGCCGATTCGCTGAGGCGCCATTCCGCCGGGCGGTCGCGCGACGTTTCGACGATCGAGACGACCGCCGGCGCGCCGTGCAGCAGCCGACGGTGCACACGCGCCAGTCGATCCGGGTCGATCTTGAACTCAGCGCGGTCGTAGGTCAGCAGGCCGTTGACCTCGATTTCCACGTCGGTCAGTTGCGTATACACGGCCGCGCTCAGCCCGGGCTCGGCAATCAGCCAGGCCAATCCGCCGACGCGATGCTCGCCCGCGCCCGCCGGTCCGAGGATCAGCTCTTCGTACGCCGCAGCCAGGTCTGTCTTGTTCTTGTAAGAGCGATAGCCCCAGTTGTCCTTGCCCTGCCAGGTGTGGCCTTCCAGCGGCAACCCCAGGCCGCCGAACTCGCCGAGCACCGCGGCTCGGTCCGGCTCGGGGTTGGGCGCGCCCGGCCCCGGGTAGACGTGAATGTCGATCACGTCGCCTGCGTTCCGATCCGTCCAACCGCTGGCGTTGTTGACCAGGCGGGTCGGGTCCATCTCGCGAATGTGCTGGACGACCCGGGCCGTGTCGAACTGCCCCCAGCCCTCATTGAAGGGAACCCACATCACGATGCTGGGATGATTGCCCAAACCGTCGATCAGAGCATCCAGCTCGCGGAAATACTGAGTGGCCGATTCCTCGCTGCGGGCAATGTCCGGATCGTCGCCGCCGATGTACTTGTCGCCGCTGGGCATGTCCTGCCAGACCAGCAGACCCAGTTTGTCGCACCAGTGGTACCAGCGCGACGGCTCGATCTTCACGTGCTTGCGGACCATGTTGAAGCCGAGCTGCTTCATGGCGTGCACGTCGAAGCGCAGCGCTTCGTCGCTGGGGGCGGTGTACAAGCCGTCCGGCCAGAAGCCCTGATCCAGCGGACCGTACTGAAAAACGAATGCGTTGTTCAGCATCAACCGGGTGATGCCCCGCGCGTCCCGGCCAAGCGAAATCTTGCGCAGCCCGAAGTAGCTCTCAACTTCGTCCAGCGGCGACTTGACGTCACCCCGCGCCATAAGCTGGACTTTCAGCCCGTACAGGAATGGTCTGTCGGGAGACCAGGGCTTCGCAGCCGACAGCGGTATCACCAGCGGTCCTGCGCCCCGCGCGCTGCCCACCACGGCGCCGCCGTCCAGCGCCGTCGCCTCGATCTCCAGCCCGGCTACCTCGCCGGCGACCACCGCTTCAACCCGAACGCTGGCCGCATCCAGGTCCGGCGTGATCCGCAGGCGCTGGATGGACTGCGGCGGCACGGGCTCCAGCCAGGCCGTCTGCCAGATGCCGGTCGTGGGGGTGTACCAGATGCCGACCGGCTTGCGCACCTGCTTGCCGCGCGGCTGTGTGCCCTGGTCGGTTGGGTCGTATACGCCGACCACCAGTTCCTGCTCACCCTCGGGAAGCAAGGCATCGGTGATGTCGAAGCTGAACGCGTCGTACCCGCCGCGGTGCAGGCCGACGGATTTCCCGTTGACCCACACCCGTGCTTCCCAGTCGACCGCGCCGAAGTGCAACAAGACGCGCTGCTTGCGGGCGAGCCAATCATCGACGCGGAACGTGCGGCGGTACCAGGCGCGCTCCATCGGCCGCATGATTCCCGACAGCGCGGATTCAATCGGGAAAGGCACCAGGATGCGCTCGCCGAGCGACCGGCCGATCGGCGGTGCTTCATCGGCGCCGGCGCCCGCGGCGAACTCCCAGACGCCGTTGAGGTTCGTCCAGTGCTTGCGCTGCAACTGCGGCCGCGGATACTCAGCGTGAATCCGATCGGGCTCGAGATCCGCCGACCAACGCGTCATGAGCGGGCCGTTGGCCGGCTGCCAATCGCCTTCCGCGGCGGTAGTACGCACCATCAGGAAGACAACCGGCAGGAGTAGAATTGCGATCGGAGCAGGTCGCATGGTTGAGTCCCTCGCTTGCCAGACGCGACCGGCGCGGCTGCATTACGGCGGCGCGAGCACACCCTGGCGCGCCGCACGATAACCGCCCTGAGCGGGATTCGCACCGCGAGTCGACCCGCCGGGCCGCACCCCGAGCGCCGCGGCCGGTGCGCGAAATTCCGCACCGCTGCGTCGAATTCACTCTCGCCGGGGCACGATCGAAACCTGGGTCGCCGATCCGCGCTGGCGACTCGAGCGCGGGCTAGCGGACTTCGTGACGCGCCTTTCGGAAAAACCGGGCTTCGTCCGCCGGCCGCCGATTGCGTATGGGTCGCCAAGGCGGTCGCGCGCCAGCCTCGCAACCGCGCGCGGCATGCCGTCGTCCAATAGGCTGGTCGATTCAGCTTGGGCGGAAGGGCAACGCGGGGACCATGTCGCGAATCAGACGTTGCGCCCGGGCGCTTGCGCCGGCGATGCGCATCCTTCGCAAAGGCTTCGCTGGCACACGATTTGCCGGATTCCAAGCGCCACGGGCCTGCGCCTGGAATGGCGCGGAAATCCGTGGATCGCCGCGGCGCTCAGGCCCGGGGCAGGTAGTTTCGGCCGCCGGTTCCCCTGAGTCCCCGGCTGCACGCGCCGCCGCGGGGATGCGGGAGGCACCGATGGACCCTGCGTTGCAGTCCCTGCTGGCGCTGCTCCAGGGGCCGGTTTTCCGCTTTGCCTTTGCGTTGATGGTGCTGGGGCTGCTGCGCAGCCTGCTGCTGCACGCGTCCGACGCCGTCGGCGGATACGTGCTGGCTGCCGATCGGCGGGCGTTCTGGCGGCGATTCCGCCTGCGACTGGCGTGGCGGGTGTTTCCGGCACTGGTCGTGCGGGAGCTGAAGCGCCACGGCATTCGCGTCAGTCGGCGCTACCAGCTCTTTCTCTCCGCGGTCTCACTGGTCTTCCGCGCGGGCATGCTGGTCGTGCCGACCTTCATGGTCGCCCACGTGTATCTGTGGGAACGCGGCTGGGGGCTGGCCTGGCCGACGCTGCCCGGCGGTGTCGCCGACGCCTGGGCGATCGTGACGATCGCAGCCGGCCTGACGTTTTTTCTCGGCCAGCTCTACTCTCCGTTCCGCCGGCGGAATGAGCCGGTCTGGTGCTTCTTTCGACCGCTGATCCTGCTGGTTCCGATGGTGACGGGCATTCTCGCGATGCACCCCACCTGGAGTCCGATCGATTACCACGTGATGATGGTCCTGCACACCGGGACGGCGGCGGTGGCCTTTGCGCTCGTGCCGTTCGCGAGTCTGCTGAGCGACATCTACACGCCGCTGCCGCGCCTGCTGCCCTGGACGACCTGGGAAGAGACGGAAGGGACGCCCGCAACCGCCGCGGGCGCGGACAGCGGGGGAGTGGTAGCGCCATGATGTATGCGGTGAAGCCCGAAGATCACCAGACGTACGCGATCCTGAATGACACCACGCGCTGCACGGGTTGCGAAACCTGCGTGCACGCCTGCAAGCAGGTGAACACGCTGGGCGAAGACCGCGCCTGGCGCTGGAAGCAGCGCATCGACGATCTTTCGTCGACGCGCTTCACGACCATCGTCCGCCGGCCGAACAACGTGTTCGTGCGCCAGCAGTGCCGGCATTGCCGCGAGCCGGCGTGCGTATCGGCGTGCATCGTCGGCGCCTTGCAGAAGACCGAACTGGGCCCGGTGATCTACGACGAGTCGCGCTGCATGGGCTGTCGCTACTGCATGATGGCCTGTCCGTTCGGCATTCCGCGGTATTCCTGGGAGAACACCGTTCCGCTGGTTCGCAAGTGCACGCTGTGCTACCCCCGCGTGAAGGAGGGGCGCCAGCCGGCCTGCACCGAAGCATGCCCCTACCAGGCGACCAGCTTCGGCACGCGCGCCGAGATGATCGCGCTGGCGAATCAGCGATTCGCTGAAGCGCCCGGAAGGTACTACACGCCGCCGGGCGCCGACCGGCCGCGCCTGTACGGGTACGACGAGGTCGGCGGCTTGTCGGTCCTGTACATCTCGAATGTGGCCCTGGATTTCCTCTCGTGGGATCCCAACGTCGGGACCGAGCCGCTGCCGCGGCTGACCTGGGCCGCGCTCAGCAAGGTTCCGCCGATCGTGCTGGGCGTCGCCGCGGGCATGTCGTGCCTGTACTGGTTCGTGGGACGGCGCAACCGGGTGGCGGCTGAGGAGGCGGCGCGGCGCGCGGCGGGCACGCCGCTGCCGGTGCTGCATCCCCAACGCGGCGACGGGAGCTGACATGGACTCGGCCACCGCGCGGCGACATCTCGAACAATTCAAGACGCTGCTGTGGGCGGCGATGGGCCTGTGGGCCGTGGTTACGGTGGCGCGCTTCTGGCACGGCATCGGCGCCACCAGCGGGCTGACCGACGTCTCGCCGTGGGGTTTCTGGATTGCTTTCGACGTAATGGCGGGCGTGGCGCTGGCCGCCGGCGGGTTCGTCGTTGCGGCCCTGGTCTACGTTCTGGGATTGGAGCGCTACCACGCCTTTGCGCGGCCGGCGATCCTGACGGCTCTGCTGGGCTACATCGCCGTTGCGGTGGGGTTGCTTTATGACCTGGGCATCCCATGGCACATCTGGCATCCGCTCGTGTTTCCGCAGCATCACTCCGTGCTGTTCGAAGTCGCCATGTGCGTGATGCTGTATCTGACCGTGCTGGCGTTGGAGTTCAGCCCGGCGGTGCTCGAGCCCCCCCTGTTTCACCGCCCGGCGTTTCAGAAGCTGCTGGGCCTCATCAAGCGCTGCACCATCCCGCTGGTGATCGCCGGCATCGTGCTCTCCACGCTGCATCAATCGTCCCTGGGCTCGCTGTTCCTGATTCAGCCGTTCCGGGTGCATCCGCTCTGGTACAGCCCGATCCTGTACGTACTGTTCTTCGTGTCGGCGGTCGGGCTGGGGCTGATGATGGTGACGCTGGAGTCGCTGATCTCGGCGTGGTTGTTCGGGCACCGCATCCGCATCGAGTCGCTGGCGGGTCTGGGCCGGCTGGCCAGCAGCGTGCTGGCGCTGTATGTGCTGGTGCGCGTCGGCGACCTGTGGCGCCGCGGCGTCCTCCCCGAGCGGCTCGATGGCTCGTGGCAATCCGGCCTGTTCGTTTTCGAGCTGGCGTTCAGCGCGGTGCTGCCCAGCGCGCTGCTGGCGGTTCCGCGCGTGCGGCAGAGTGTCGCCGGACTGGCAACCTGCTCGGCCATGACCGTGCTGGGCATGATCGGATACCGCTTCAACATCTGCATCGTGGCCTTTTCGCGCCCGCAGACGATGCCCTACTGGCCCACCTGGACCGAGCTCTCCGTCAGCCTTGGGATCGTTGCGGGGGCCATCCTGGTCTTCATCTTCTTCAACGAAAACCTGCGCATCGTCATCGACGACCCGCACCACGCACACGCCGGACTGCCGCATCGGCCGGCGATGCACGCCGCCCTGCCGACGATGCCGGCCGGCGACGAAACCGCGCCCTCGTTTACCCCATCGTTCGCCCGCCACTCGCTGGCATTCGTTTTTGCAGCCGCCATCGGAATCGGCTTTTTACCGGAAGACGCGCTGTTCGGGCCCCGGCCGCGCGCCACACCCGTGCAGTTGTCGCGCGTGGTCGAAGCGCTGGCGACGCCGGCGCCGATGCCGCTGCGGCGGAACTTCTATGTATCGAGCCTGGCGGCCAATGTGCCGGCCGAGGTGCGGCCCGTGCCGGTGTCGGTCGTCATCATCGACGGCAATCGCGATTGGCGCTTCGTTCCGTTCACACACAACGAGCACATGCGGGCGCTGGGCGGCGGCGAGTCATGCGCCATCTGCCACCACCAGAACATGCCCTTCGACCAGAATACGGCGTGCTCTCAATGCCACCGCGATATGTACGAACCGACCGACACGTTCGACCATCCCTTGCACGCGTTCAAGCTGGGCGGCAACGTCGCCTGCGGTGTCTGTCACGCCAAGGATCTGGCTCGCAAGACGCGCGCGACCGCGCTGGCCTGCTGGCAGTGCCACGGGGACATGGTGGTCGAAGGGTCGCTGATCGTGACGCCCGCGGAGCGGCTGGTCGGGCTCGCGCCCGGTTACGTCGAGGCGATGCACGGCCTGTGCGTGCGCTGCCATCAGGACCTGGCCGAAGCCCAGCCGGGCCGTTACTCGCCGGAGTTTGCCCGCTGCGACGTATGTCACCGGGAGTTTCAGGATACCGCGCACAAGCGCATGGCGCCGTACGTACCGATGCCGCCGGGGCACGTGTTCAGCGGCACCGGGAACGAGGGACCGGCAGCACAGACCCAGCCGTCTGCCGATGAGATCATCGTCGACCCGCAGGAGCCTTGAGCGGATGACCCACGCAATGCCGCCTTCGCCGCCGACGCCGCCGGATCGCCCGCACGCGCCCGGCGGGCCGCTGCACATGCTGACGCGCAGCATCGAGCTGCTGCTTTCGCTGGCCGCGGTGGTTGTCATTCTGGCGATTCTGATCCCGTTCTTGCAGCGCGCTTCGCTGCCCGTGCCGACCGCCGTCCCGTCCACGATGGAGCAGGTGGACTGGCAGGATCCCGGCAGCAGCGTCTACTGCGTCGCCTGTCACCGGCAGATCGCGCCGGCGGTCGCCAGCCTGGCGGTGCAGCGCGGGCACTCACAAAACGTCCGGCTCAATGCCGTCCAGCTTCAGGCCGTCTCCCAGATGGGCACTGTCGCCGGACCCGAAAACACGCTGATCTGCATGTCCTGTCACAAACTGGGCGAGTCGGCCCGGGGAATGCTGGCCGAAACGCTGGAGGGCAGCCGGCTGTGCCTTCAGTGCCACCCGGGCCACTACGCCCAGGGCACGCCGCACGACCTGCGCCTGTCGGCCCCGGCTGAACGCAACCGGTTCGGAAAGACGGCGGACGAGGCCGGCCCGTGCAGCGCCTGCCACATGGCACACGCCCACGCGCGCGAGATCGTGCCGGGTGAGCTCGACCCCGACGGCTATTGCATCACGTGCCATCAGCAGTACGCCGTCGCTTCCGGCCGGGCACGCACCATGCGAACCATGCAACATCCCGAGTCGCACTGCCTGCAATGCCACGACGCGCACGACGCCAACTTCGGCGAGTTTCTCTGCGAACCGCCGGTGGAGTTGTGCCTGCGCTGCCACGGTGACTACGGCGGCGGCCTGACCGGCGGGATGCACCCTTTGGGGTCGATGGACAAGGACGTGCCCGACGACCTGCTGGCGGCGGGCGCCTTCATCAGCGCGAGCCGGCGCGAAATCACGTGCCTGACGTGTCACTCCATGCACGATCCGTCGGCCGGGTCGTTATTGCTAATGGAGAGCGATACCAACCAGCTCTGCCTGACCTGTCACGCCGATGCGCTCGCGGCAAACTCCGGGCACGGCGACCTGCCCCGGCACGGACAAAGCCCGCTGCTGAACGGCGAGCAGGTGCGCGTCGTACCGCTGGGCGAGCAGGTGGTGTTCGGCCGT
>CAYOHG010000111.1:0-8564 GCA_964403685.1 uncultured Planctomycetales bacterium | reverse complement strand
GCCCAGGATTCGCCGGCACCGCTGGTCGTTGGCGACGCCGTGTTGACCTATCTCTCGACGGACAAGCCGATCTATCGGGCGGGCGAGAATGTATACGTCCGCGGGGTGCGGCTGAATGCCGCCGATCGCACGCCGCCGGCCGACACCCAGAATGGCCCCGTGCAGGTCCGAATTCTCGGGCCGCACGGCGAAACGGTATTCGACGGCTTGCTGGATGCCGCCGGCAGCGCCTTCGGCACCCAGTGGACTGTGCCCGACGGACAAGCCGGGGGATCGTATCGGGTTCAATGCAGCTTCCCGGCGAGTGGCGATCCGCCCGCCGAGCGCGGTTTTGAAATCCGCGCCTACCAGCCGCCGCGCTTCAAGACGCAGATCACGTTTCTGCGCGACGGGTACGGTCCCGGCGACACGGTCCAGTCCAGTATTTCGATCGAACGCGGCGAGGGCGGGGCTGCATCCGGCGCGGCTGTGACCGGCGTGGCGCGCGTCGACGGAACGGAAGTCTTTCGCGGCCCGATGCAGCGCGTTTCCGACACACTCTATACGGTCGACTTCCCACTCCCGCCCGCCATCGAGCGCGGTGAAGGCACCTTCGCCGCGCTGATCGAGGACGGCGGAAACAGCGAAACGGCCACCAAGACGCTGCCCATCCTTTTGCAGACGCTCGACCTGGTGTTCTATCCCGAGGGCGGCGAGCTGGTCGCCGACCTGCCGGCACGGGTTTACTTTGAGGCCCGCCGGCCCGACGGCAAGCCCGCCGACCTGGCCGGGTGCGTCCTCGATTCAGCCGGCAACATCGTCGTCAGCCTGAGCAGCACTCACGAGGGACGCGGCCGCTTCGACTTTACGCCGCATGCCGGGCAACGCTATGAACTCCGTCTGACCCAGCCCGCCGGCATCTCGCGCTCCTTTCCACTTCCTGACGTGCGGGGGCACGGAGCCGTTCTTCGCGCCGACACGCCCGTCACCGGCTCCGACGAGACGATTCGCTTGCGGGTTGGCTCGACCGACGCTGGTCCGCTGACCGTCACGCTTTCGCAGCGCGCCCGAGAGATCGCCGCACTGTCGATTGACCCGCCCCGCGGCGAGCCGACTGCAATTGCGATTCGTCCGCCGGACGATGCCGCAGGTGTGCTCACCGCCACGCTGTGGGACGCGAATCGCAAGCCGCTGGCCGAGCGGCTGGTCTTTCGCAACCCGAGGCACCGGCTGCATGTCGAGCTCCAGCCGCTGCGCGCCCTGTACACGCCGGCGAGCAACGCGGAAGTGCTGGTGCGCGTGCGTGACGAGAGCGGCCGGCCCGTGGCTGCGACGCTGGGGCTGACGGTCACGGATGACAGCGTCCTGGAGATGATCGAGCGGCGCGAGCAGGCCCCGCGCCTGCCGGCAATGGTGCTGCTGGAAAGCGACGTCCGCGAGCTGGCCGACGCACACGTCTACCTGGATTCGACCGTCCCAGCCGCTGGCGAGCAGCTCGACCTGCTGCTGGGCACGCAGGGCTGGCGCCGCTTCGCCTTCGTTGATGCGCGCGCCTTTCTGAGCGCTCACGGCGACGCGGCCCGCCGCGTCCTCGCGCTGCGCGATCCGTCGCTGGTCGTGCCGCAGTTTGCTTTTGGTGGCCGCTTCGGCCTGAATGATGGCATCATCGTCCGCGCGCCCCGGGGAATGCAGCCAGCGGCCGCGCGGTGGGCAGGCGGTGAACCGGCCGACGAGATTTTCCTGGGTTTTGCTGAAGCCGGCCAGGCAGGTGACGACAAGCGACTGCCGGTGGCGCTGCCGGTCGAACTCGACATGGCCCGCGAGAAGAACGTCCGGTTTATCGCCGAGTTTCAGCCGGATCGGCGGGACGGATTTGCCGGCGGCGGACGATTCGCCCCGACCAACCTGCTCGTCGCAGTCCGCGAGTACGCCCATCGGGCCGATCGCGCTTCGCAGCCCGAAGGCCCACGCTCCGACTTCACGGAGACCGTCTACTGGTCTGCCGCGGTCCAAACCGACCCGCAGAGCGGCGAAACGCGCCTCACCTTTGCGCTCAGCGACGCGGTGACGTCTTTCCGCGTTCTGGCGGATGCGTTTGACCTGCGCGGCGGACTCGGCACCGCCACCACCCTCATCCAATCGATCGAGCCGTTTACCATCGAGCCGCGCCTGCCGGTTGAGGTTTCCGCCGGTGACGTCATCGACCTGCCCGTGACGGTCAGCAATCGAGACGCTGAACCGCTGGAGCACGTGGCACTAAGCGCTGAGATCGCCGGTGACAGCCGCTGCACCACGCCCGCGGCATTCGACGCACAAGCCGACAGCCGCAGCACTCAGACGATCCGCGTGCTCGTCGGCACGAAGCCGGGCGATTATGAGCTGAAGCTGAACGCCCGCGCCACGCAGCGCGGTGACGCCGTGACGCGCACGCTTCCGGTGCGCCCGCTGGGGTTCCCGTTCGAGATCGCCTTCGGCGGCATCCTCAACCCCGACAGCGTGATCGAGCAGGAGATCGACATCCCGGCCGATGCAGTCGGACACAGCCTCGCCACCAGCGTGGCGGTGTATCCGACGCCGCTGGCAAACCTGACGCAGGCGCTCGAGGCACTGATCCACGAGCCCAGCGGGTGTTTCGAGCAGACCAGCTCAACCACCTACCCGCTCACCATGGCGCAGCAGTATTTCCTGACGCACAGCGGCGTCGATCCGAGACTGATCGAGGACGCGCGCGACAAGCTGGAGCGCGGCTATCAGCGGCTGGTCGGCTACGAGTGCAAGCAGCGCGGCTTCGAGTGGTTCGGCGCCGACCCCGGACACGAAGCGCTGACCGCCTACGGCCTGCTGCAATTCGTCGACATGGCGAAGGTCCGGACGGTCGATGCAAGCATGGTGCAGCGGACGCGCGACTGGCTGCTGGCCCGCCGCGACGGCCGCGGCGGCTTCAGCCTCGACAGCAAGGCGCTGGACTCCTTCGGTCGCGCACCGCGCGAAACCACGCACGCGTATATCGTCTGGGCGCTGCTGGAAGCAGGCGAGACCAGCCTGTCGGCGGAACTGGACGAACTCCGGCGGATCGTCGCGACCACCCAGGACTCCTACATCCTGGCTCTCGCCGCCAACGCCTTTTCGCTGTCCGGCGACAGCGCCGCAGCCCGCGGCCTGATGCAGCGGCTGGCCAACGATCAAGCCGCCGACGGGCAAATCCCCGGCGCCGCAACCAGCATCACGAACAGCGGCGGCGAAGCCTTGCAGATTGAAACGACCGCTTTGGCGGTGCTCGCCTGGTTGCGCGACTCCTCCTTCACCGCTGCGACCGAGAACGCCATGCGCTTTCTCGCGAAGCGCTGCAAGAACGGACGCTTCGGGTCAACGCAGTCGACGGTGCTGGCCCTGCGCGCGATCACGGCGTACGACCGGGTCCGCAACTCCGCTCGCGACGCTGGAACGGTCCGCATCGCGGTTGACGGCCAATGGGTCGGCGGGCCGGTCCCGTTCGACGGATCGACCAGCGAGGCGCTGCGTCTGCCTGACGTATCGGAGCTGCTCACCGCGGGCCGGCACACCGTCCGGCTGGAGATGCAGGGTGGATCGGCGATGCCCTATTCGCTGGCTGTCCGGCTGCACCGCGTGCAGCCGCCTTCCTCGTCGCAGTGCAAGCTCGACCTTGCGGTGCGGTGCCCGCATGAGACGATTGCCGCCGGGGAGATCAGCGAGACCACCGTAATCGTCACCAACCGGACCGATCAGCCGGCGGCGACGCCGATCGCGATCATCGGCTTGGCCGGCGGCCTCGAGCCGCGGCACGATCAGCTCAAGGAGCTGGTCAAGGCGGGCCGGATCGCGGCCTACGAGGTCCGCGGGCGCGAAGTCGTGCTCTACTGGCGTGGCCTGGCGCCGCACCAGAAGGTCGAGATCCCGCTCACGGTGGTCGCGGCGGTTCCGGGAACGTACACCGCCCCGGCCAGCCGGGCGTACGAGTACTACACCGACGAGCACAAGGTCTGGGTCGCTGGTTCGAAGCTGACCATCACGCCGCGCTAGCCGCCGACGAAGGGCCTGCCCCAGAATCCGTCCGGTATCGGCTTCCAGCCGGTCAACTTCGGATTCTGGGGTCGGTTTTGGGAAGTGGTCGACGCGCGCGACACCTGGGGAATGCGGGTTCCTAACCTGCCAGCAGGAAGCCTTCCCGCCCCCGCCGCCGGCGTCGCCCAGTCACTTCGAGCCGCTGGCGCGAACGCGCTATTCGGCCTCAACTCCCAGCAGCCGGGCGAGTTGAGCCAGGTCAAACGGCTTCTCGATCCGCAGCGCATCAGAGTTGCGGACCCGTCGTGCGGTCTCGGTGGTGGTATGCACGATGATCGCTTGCGGGTTGGCTTGGCGCGCCGTTTTTTCCAGGCTGATCGGGAATCCCTCGGGTAGGTCGTCCGAGACGATCAGGGCGTCGGGAGTGTCCGAGCCTAGCTGGGCCTCCCCGTCGCTCGGGCTGGCCACTGACGAAACCGCGAACCAGCGCGAAAGGTAGCGCTCGACCGCCCAGCGCGTCAGCTCGTCCGGCTCGATCACGACTACGCGCGGGCGCCCGGACGCGGACCCTGGTTTTCGGCTGGCATCGCCGTTCAAGCTGTCATTCCCTGCGAACGCCATCCCAACACCACTGTGCTCGTATAGCATGCAGCGCGCCAGAGCCGGGCAAACCGCGTGCCGCGGTCCGGCCATGCCGCGAACCAGCGCCGAAGCTGTCACGGCCGCACCAGACCGCTCGGACCTGCGTCAACCGGCGCGCCCGGGTGCGCAAAGTCGCGCGCGATCTGGTATGAAGGTTGCATCGTGGATCATCCCAGCCGGATCCACGGCTTGATCGCTGCCCGCGAGGACTCGATGCTGGAACCAGCATTCCTCGACGACTTGGCTCGCTACGTCGGGTTGACCGAAGCCGACAGCGCCCTGTTGCGCGACCGGCTGCCCGACCTCGAACCATTCCTGCCGCGCGTGGTCGACCGCTTCTACGCGGAGATTCTGCGACACGCCGGCGCCCGGCGGATCCTGGCCGGCGGCGAAGCGCAATTGGCGCGCCTGCGCGCCCACCTGTATCAGTGGCTGCACAGCCTGCTTTCCGGCCCGATGGACGCCGCCTATCTCCAGCAGCGCTTCACGATCGGCCAAGTTCATGTGCGGGTCGGGCTGCCGCAGCAGTACATGGTCGCCGCCATGCACGTCGTTCGGCACGAGTTTGACCTGATTCTCACGGAGGCGGGGCTGGACGAGACAGAGCCGCTGCGACAGGCCATTCAGAAAGTGCTCAGCATCGACCTGGCCACGATGCTCGAAAGCTACAAGAACAGCTACGCGGAGCGAGTCCGCGAGCTGGAGCGGTCGGCCATCGAGGATCGCTTTTCACGCGTTGAGCAGCTCGCCCTGATCGGCCAACTGGCGGCATCGCTGGCCCATGAGATCAAGAACCCCCTGGCGGGCATCAGCGGCGCCATTCAGGTCATCCGCGACGACCTGCCAGTCGAGCACGGGCACCGCCCCATCCTGGAGGAGATCCTGCGCCAGATCGGGCGGCTCGACGGAACCATCAAGGACCTGCTGAATTACGCGCGCCCGCAGCCGGCCCGCTTCAAGCTTTGCCGCCTGCACGACATCATTACCCGCGTCGCTACGCTGCTGCGGCGCGAGCCGGCCGTCTCGCGCGTCCGGGCCGAATACGCCGACTGCTCGGCGATCGCGCCGCTCTATGCCGACGAGCACCAGATCGAGCAACTGCTGATCAACCTGCTGCTGAACGCGGCGCATGCTTCCCGCCCGGGCTCGCCGGTCATTGTGCGCGCCAGCGCCGACGAGCACGAGCTGCACCTGATCGTCGAGGACCACGGCCACGGCATGGACGAGGACACGCGCCGGCAGGCCTTCAAGGCCTTCTTCACCACCAAGGCCCGCGGCACCGGACTGGGGCTGCCGATCTGCCAACGTATCGCGGACGCCCACGGCGGCACGATCAGCCTGCACAGCGAGCCGGGCACGGGAACCACCGTCGAGGTGAAGCTGCCCCGCCGGCGACCGCCTGAAGAGCACGGGGACTGACCATGAGCATACGCGTGCTGATCCTGGACGACGAAGCCCTGATCCGCTGGTCGTTGAGGCGCAAGCTTGAGGAACGCAACTGGCGCGTCACCGAAGCCGACAGCGGCCGCGCCGCCTGCGACGCGATTGAGTCCGAGTCGTTCGACCTGGCCCTGCTCGATTACAAGCTGCCCGACATGACCGGCGTCGACGTCCTGCGCAAGCTGCGCCAACTCGACACGGATACGGTCGCCGTGATGATGACGGCCTACAGCTCGATCGAAAGCGCGGTCGAGGCCATCAAGCTCGGGGCCTACGACTACCTGCCCAAGCCTTTCGACATGGAGCACCTCCTGCTGATCGTCGACAAGGCCCTGGAAACCACCCGCCTGCGGCGCGAGAACCGCGAGCTGCGCCGTAAGCTCGAGGCCGAATACGGCACGGACACGATCATCGGCCGCAGCCAGCCGATGCGCGAGATGCTCGGCAACGTCCAGCAGATCGCCCGCTCCAGCGGCTCAACCGTGCTGTTGCGCGGCGAGACCGGCACCGGCAAGGACCTGGTCGCCCGCGTGATTCACCACGCCTCCGAGCGAGCTGGCAAACCGTTCGTCAACGTCACCTGCACGGCGCTGTCCGAGACGTTGCTTGAAAGCGAGCTCTTCGGGCATGAACGCGGCGCCTTCACCGACGCCAAAACGCAGAAGAAAGGTCTCTTCGAGCTGGCCGACGGCGGAACCGTCTTTCTGGACGAGATCGGCGACATGGCCGGCGGGCTTCAGGCCAAGCTGCTTCGTTTCCTGGAAGAACGCCGCTTCCGCCGCGTCGGCGGAACCAACGAAATCACCGTCGACGTGCGCATCATCGCGGCGACCAACCGCGACATCGAGAACATGATTCAGGACGGACGCTTCCGGGAGGACCTGTTCTACCGCCTGAACGTGTTGCGCATCGACCTGCCGCCGCTGCGGGCCTGCGGCGACGACGTCGTCCAGATCGCGCAGCATTTCATCGATCGCTTCGCGCGCGAATTCAAGCGAACGATCGTCGACATCGAACCCGAAGCGGCCGAACGTCTGAGGCGCTACGGCTGGCCGGGAAACGTGCGCGAGCTCCGCAACGTCATCGAGCGGGCAGTGCTGCTGGCCAAAGACGACCGCATCGCGGCCTCCGATATCGTCGTCGGCCGGGCAGAGCCGCGCACGCACATCTACGAACTCGAGCACATGACACTCCCCCCGGACGGCTTCGATCTCAACAAGCTCTCGGCGCTCGAGCTGCGCCTGCTCAAACAGGCCATGCACCGCACCGATCAGAATCAGGTGCAGGCCGCCAAGCTGCTGCATGTTTCGCGCGACCGGTTGCGCTACCGGCTCCAGAAGTACGGGTTGCTTTGATTCACCGGCTGCGCGAAGTCGCGCACCGCCTGCGCACTTTCGCACTTCGCCGCTTCTGGCGGTGCCTCGTCCATCGCCGCCTGTCACTTGCCAGCCCGCGCGACCGCGGGACGGCGCGCCGCGCATGGGGTGGCGGATGTATTCAGACCGTCCGTTTCTCGACCCGCGCGGCGCGCCGCTTGCAACCCTCGGAGTGGCTCGACCAGCCTTGGGGGAATGGCCGTGGCGACGCAAACCGAACCGCTCCAGCGCCTCCGAATTGAGTTGCGGGGACGAGTGCAGGGCGTCGGCTTTCGGCCGTTCGTCTACCGGATGGCACAGCGCTGGAAACTCGCCGGCTTCGTGGCGAACACCTCCCAGGGTGCCGTGATCGAGATCGAAGGCCCCCCGACCGACATCCGTTCATTTCGACGGGCGTTCGACGCCGAGTTGCCGCCCCTCGCCCGCATAACCGGCGAGACGGCGCGTCGGCTACCACCGCAATGCGCGGACTGCTTCGAGATTCGCGATTCCCAATCGGACTCGCAATCCCGGGCGGACGTGTCGCCCGACATCGCGGTGTGTGCCGATTGCCTGGAGGAGATCCGTACCGCCGGCGACCGCCGGCAGCGCTACGCCTTTACGAACTGCACCAACTGTGGTCCGCGCTACTCGATCATCCTGGCGACTCCCTACGACCGGCCGCGCACAACCATGGCCGGCTTCGAATTCTGTCCGCGGTGCGAACGCGAGTACGCCGATCCGACTGATCGGCGCTTTCACGCGCAGCCCGTCGCCTGTCCCGATTGTGGGCCGCGATTGCAGTTGCTGGACGCAGACGCGCGCGCCGTCGCCGGTGATCCGCTCGAAGGCGCGGCGCGGCTGCTGATCGCCGGCAACATCATCGCAGTCAAGGGGATTGGTGGCTTTCATCTCGCCTGCCGGGCGAACGCCCCCGAGACGGTTCGACGGTTGCGCGACCGCAAGAACCGCGACGCCAAGCCCCTGGCCGTCATGGTCCGCGACCTGCCAACGGCCCGGCGGGTCGCGCTGCTGAGCGATGCCGAGTGTCGTTCGCTTACAAGCCCCGCCGCTCCGATCGTGCTGGCGAGCCGGCGCGAGAACCACGGCCTGGCGGATGAGATC
>CAYOHG010000110.1:0-8614 GCA_964403685.1 uncultured Planctomycetales bacterium | reverse complement strand
GCGCGACGCGCTTCGGCGGGCCGCGGAGATGTACGCCAGCTCGCGCGCCACGATCTTCGCCTGGACGATGGGCATCACGCATCACGTGCACGGCGTGGACAACGTGCGCGCGATCGCCAACCTGGCGCTGCTGCGCGGCATGGTCGGCCGACCGCACGCCGGCCTGCTGCCCATTCGCGGGCACAGCAACGTGCAGGGCGTCGGCTCGGTCGGGGTCGTGCCGCAACTGGCCGAGCCGGTGCTGCGGCGGCTCGAATCGCATTTCGGCGTGAAGCTGCCGACCGCGCCGGGGATGGATACGTTGGCATGCATGGAGGCCATGCGCAACGGGCTGGTGCGCAACGCGTGGTGCCTGGGCGGCAACCTGTTCGGCTCCAACCCGGACGGGAAGGCCGCCGCCGCGGCGTTCGAGCAGCTCGATTTCGCCTGCTACCTGAGCACGACGCTGAACAGCGGGCATGCCTGGGGCCGGGCCAAGGAAACGCTCATTCTGCCGGTCCGCGCGCGCGACGAGGAATCGCAGCCGACGACGCAGGAGTCGATGTTCAACTACGTGCGCCTCAGCGACGGCGGCCCGCCACGGCTTCCCGGTCCGCGCAGCGAAGTCGAGCTGGTGGCGCAGCTCGGCGAGCAGGTTCTGGGCGATACGGGCGCGCTGCGCTGGGGCGAGCTGCGCGATCACGCTCGCATCCGCGCCGCGATCGCCGCGATCATTCCCGGCTATGAGAAAATCGGCGAGATCGATCGCACGCGGCAGGAGTTCCAGGTCGCCGGCCGCACGTTTCACACGCCGCACTTCAACACGCCTTCGGGAAAGGCCCGCTTCCACGGTACGCCGCTGCCGGTTTTCAGACACCTGGAGCCTGACGAGCTGCGCCTGATGTCCATCCGCAGCGAGGGACAGTTCAACACGGTGGTGTACGAAGAGGAGGACGTCTACCGCGGGCAGGAGCGCCGCGACGTGATCCTGATGAACGCGGACGACATGCGGCGGCTGGGCTTGTGTGAGAATGGCCGCGTGACGGTGCGGAGCGACGCCGGCGAGTTGCGCGGGTTGCTCGTGCGGCCGTTTGACATCCGTGCGGGCAACGCCGCGGTGTATTACCCCGAGGCCAACGTGCTCGTGCCGCGCACGGCGGACCGTGAGAGCGGCACACCGGCGTTCAAGCACGTGCGTGTGCGGGTGCTTGCCGATCAGACCGCACGGCTTGGGGCGAGTGTGGACGGGTGACCGCCGGTACCGGTTGCGTTTCCGGTTGTGCGCTGTTGGATTCCGTCAAGAAACTCAAAACGGGGCTTGACAGCGGATCGGGGGGGGGTATCAACCAACGCACTTTCGGAGGCAATCACCACGAAGCTTGTCGTTCTCAGCAGATCGCGCTGGATGATTGCATTTGTGGTGCTCACCCTTGGCAACACTGTTTGCATCGTGACAGCAGCTTCAATCCTCGCCAACTACTTTTGCGTCGAGACAGACTGCACCACCGCAAGCACTTACTGCCTTCCAGTCGACGCTGTGTGCTATCGATGCCCAGGTGGTGGCTCGTTCGAGAATTACTGTGCCGAGTACCCAGACCTCGACTGCTCGTCCTCCAGTTCCCGGCCGTGCGCGGAATGGTCCAAGGTCGGCATTTGCGAACAGGATGGCCCATGGGGCCGTTGCGTCGGGAACGGTGTGAGCCCGAATGATTGCTCACAACCGAGTGGTTGTAACTGATTCTCTGCCGTAGCGGGGAATCTGGGAATACTGAGTTTGCCCGTGCAAGGAGAGATCGATGGCGCACTCACAACGGCTTCCGTGGGCGCTGGCTGCGCTCGCCACGATGATCGCCGGCGCCGCGCTGGCTTCCGCGCAGACGGCCAGTGCCCTGCTCGCGTCGCGGCTGCAAGCCCAACCGCGCCTGGCGCTGGAAATCGAGTCGCAGGTGTACCGCGCGGCTCCCGGCAGTATCGACGCGCTCGATCCGGCGACCTGGGAGACGTTTCCGATCGCCGAGAACGGCGCCACGCTGTCGACGCACTATTCACTGGAACTTGCCTGGCCGGCCGTGCGGGTCGATTCGCTGGCATCGCTGCCGGTTGTGCCCGGCGACCCCGCGTCAGTGTCGAGTGCCGTAAGCTGGGTCGCCGGCCGCGCGGTTCAGCGCTACAACCGCACGGTCGGTCCGCACTACATCATCTCCAACGAGTTGCGACGCACGGAGTTGTTCGAATCGCTGCTGCTAACGCTGCTGGACGGCGAAATGCTGTTCCAGCAGCGCTGCGGGCTGGCGGACCTGGTCGCCGCCGATGCCATACAGGACGCCGGCAGCCACGACGGGCTGGTGTACTTCCGGGCCTGCGGGCCGGACGAGTTTCTGCTCGCCGGCGCGACGCTGGAGGGCGCTCTTGATCCAGCGCGGGGCGCGCTGCCGGTCGCGCTGAAACTGGAGCGTTCGCTTGCCGACGGCCAGACCGCGACATTCGCGTATCGCGTCTACGAAGCCGTATCGATGAACGGCCATTGGTATCCGCTCAGCGCCGCGACCGTCTGGACCGGACCCGGGATCGAATCGCCGACGCCCATCGCGTATACCGTGACCGGCTGGGAAGCCCGGCCGGAGTTGACCGCGGCGGCATTGGAAATCGTGCCGGACCTGCGCAATGCGACCGTCATGGATGGCCGCACGCATGAGATCATCCGCTACGACGCGAGCGGCACGGAGATCAGCCGCCGAGCCGAGGTGCTCCCGCCGGGACGAAGCGCCTCCGGTGTGAGTACGAATACGATTCCGCGCCTGGCCGGCGCGCTGGGCGCAGCGCTTATCGGCGCAGCGGTCGTCGCGGTTCTTTCGCTGCGCGCCGCCCGCTCGCGCCACTGACGCGGTCGGCGGTCACCGGCGCACCAGCACGAGATCGCACCGCCGGCTTGCGCCGCGCGTGATCACCGTGTACGTGTCCTGCGTAGTGAAGGCCTCGCGCCGGTCGATGAACACGGTCGCTTCGACCTGGTAAGTCCGCACCGGATCGATCAGCCGCTCGTCGTAGTCCAGCGCGAATTCCAGGGCGGCGTTGCCCGCCAGGTCGATCCGCCGCTCCACGATCGAACGCTTGACGCCCGGCCGCTCCACCTCGAAGAGCCGCACAATCGCGAACGCGTCCGGCGGCAGCGCCATGCGCTCGCGGATGATGAGGGTGCCGGTGATACGCGGCGGCAGGCGCTCGATGGTCGGGTCGATCACGTTGACGCGCACGTAGACGGCCTTGCCGCCGCGGTGCGTGCGGCGGAAATGCAGGCCGCCACAGCGATACAGCCGCTCGCCGCCGATGATGACAACGTCCACCGGGTCGGGCAGGCGATAGACCCACGCGCCGATGGGCGGATCGATCACGCGGTAGCGCACGCCGCCGATGGTCTCGAATTCCTCAAAAAAGACGTCGTCGCTGACGAAGAAGAAGCGGCCGCCGACGCGGATGCGCGTGTAGACGTCGGGCAGCCAGCCGATCTCCACGCCGACCGGCGGGCGGGTGACGATGAAGCGCACGCTGCGATCGCGCTGAACGTGCGGAATGTAGTACACGTCGCGGTCGACGAAGTATTCGCGGTCGCTGATGATGACGCGCCGCGCCTGGGAGCTGAGCTGGCGCACTTCGGTGCCGACGACGGCCGCCCGTCGCAGTCGCGCCCGCCGCGAACGACGCTCCTCGACGTTTTCCTCGACAACCTGCGCCTCCTCGACGGCTTCAATGCGAGGTTCACCGCCGCCCCGCGGTGAAACGCGGGCGCCGCCGGGGCGTTGAATGCCGGATTGTGCGTAGGCGGAGAAGTCGGGCGCGATGCACATCAGGGCGATCGCCGCCAGCGTAGTCTGCGTGAGCGATTTCATGCGAGGCTCCTTGCGGGTGACGCGCGGTCTCCCGCCTATGAGACGAGCGGGTCGGTGGATTTCTTCACGTCATGCGAGGCCGAATGGCGCGAAATCCTGAGCCCCCGAGCGATCCGAAGCACATCCGACCGATCGTCCGTTCGCGGCGGCCGGCGCGATTTCAGCCCGGCCCCGGGATGGAGCTACGGGATCAGCGTGATGTCTACCCCGGCGAAGATCCCGTCAACGTCGAACGTGATAATGAACGCGTCGCCGCACTGAAAATCGTCTGGGTTGAAAAAGACGATTCCGGTGTCATCGAATGCGTCCACAAGCTCGCCGCTGAACGGATCGAAGTACTCCTCGCTGAGCAACTCGATGTCGCTCAGGCAGGGATAATCCAGCAGGAGCGTTTCGCCGTCGAAGACGAACACACCCTGCACGACGCCGTCGGCCAGGAAGCGATAGTAACCGTCGAATCCGGTGAGGTTTTCCAGCCCCAGCAGCGTGGCGTCGGGCAGCTCTTCGATGATGATGTCGGTTTCGATGTCGTCGATGATCACGACGTCTTCGGCGATGATGATGTCCTCGTCGAGATCGTCGGGCAGGATGATCGTGTTCGGGTCTTCGGTCTGGATCACGTCGACTTCATCGCCGATGGCCGTCTCGATGTCGCCCAGGTCGATGTTGATTTCCTCGAGCTCGCTCAGGTCCGGGCAGCCCCCGGCGACCAGGGCCAGTGCTGCGAGGCAACCGATGAACGCTCTGTGCCAGTTCCGTGTCATGTGCGTCCTCAATCGAATGTGGCTAGGCCAGCGAAGCGCGCCCGCGGGCTCGCGCCGATCCGCGGCGCAGCACGCCCAGCGTGTCTCCGTCCGTTACAGAGCGAAGCCGCCAACCTGCCCGCGCGCCACGCCGGGCCCGGGAATTCGGCGCACTTGCCCCACGAGTGCCGGCATTATAGGTCAAGCCGTGTGCCCGGCCAGCCTCGCGGGCGCGAAATCGCGCGCGGCTCGCCTGCGGCCGCTTGTGGCTCACGCCGACAGTTCGATCCTCAGCGGCTGGCCCGGTTCGATCGTGCGTTTTTTCCCCAGTTCGATCCGCGCGCTGCCGTCGGCTGTTGGCTGGATCGCCGCGGTCGCCTCGCCGTCAATGCGCACGGCGGCAAGCTCGCGGCCGCGCAGCGCCCCCGGCGGGTGCAACACGATCCGCTGCAACTCCAGCTTTCCGAAGCGCACAAGCAATTCCGCCGCCAGTCCGTCGGCGCTGGCGCGCTGGGCGTACGTGCCCCAGCCCTCGGCCGTGGTGAACGCGCAGCGAAAGTCCTCGGGGTCGAGTCGCGGATCGAAGCCGATCTCACCCGCCGGTCCATCGTGGTGAAACCCGCATGCCGCCAGGAAGACGCCGTAGGACGCCATCGCGCGGGCGTAATGGTCGCTGCACTCGATCTCGTTGTACGGGTTGCGCAGGGCCGGGTGATAGCGATCGTGGATCGCCCGCTCGATCGCCAGGCCGCATTGAAGCAACTCGGGGTCGTCCAGCCCCTCCCAGACCATGTGCGCCGCCACCTGATGCTCGAAGCCTGACATGCACTCGTTGAAGTACATGAACTGCCAGTATTTCTTCCAGGCCTCGGGCGGCGCCTCGCGCGGCCAGGTGCACATCAGCAGGCCCGCGTCGCCCGACAGCGCGTAGGGCCGGCCGCGATTGGCCGGAGGCAGTGCGGCCCGCAGCGGCCCGACATCGGGCGCGAAGTTGTATTTCCACAGCGCGCGCAGGGCGCTCCGCGACATCTCCGCGTCGAACAGGCGCCCCACGCCCAGTTGCAGCGCCCACCACTGGCCCAGCACTTGGTCGATGTGGCAGCCGGCTGCGACGCCGATCGCGTCCGCGTGCTTTTCGGCGAGCTTCTGCTCGAAATACTCGCCGTTGAAGAGCGCTGCGAAGCGGGATCGGCCGCTGGCGAGCAGCCCGTCGCAGCGCCGGGCGAACTCCGCGTCGCCCGCCAGCGCTGCCAGCGCGCTGCCGCTGCGCAGCGCTGCCAGGTACATCGAAGTCAGCGCGGGAATCTGCCCGTACCACTCGGCGTCGAGCGTGTTGTGCTGCTCCCCCTCAATCATGCCGTCGGCGACGCCGTCCGCCGCGTCCTGCTGCATCAGGAATTCCAGCGCCTTGCGGATGCGCGGCCAGTTGTGCTTGAGGAAGCCGTCGTCGCGCGACATCTGGTGCTCGCGCTGGGCGCGCAGGATCAGCCCGGCCTGGCCGTCGACCGCGTCGCGTCCGGCCAGCCCGGCGCGAAAGTCGACCTTGCCGGTCTTTTCGTCCATCGCCAACCCGAAGTCGGTCCGCTCGCGCAGGTCGCGTTCCAGGTCCGGGAACAGATGCGCAACGGCCTGTGCGTAATGCCACACGTGCGTGCACGTTCCCGCGCAGCAGCCCACCCCTTCCCAGGCCCAGAAGCGCCCATCTGCGAAGCGCAGGCACGTCTGCGTCGCCAGCGTCGACGTGTTTGCGAAGGTGCGATCCAGCAGCCAGCGCGGCAGCGTCGAGTCATACCACGTGTCGCGCCAGCGGCGCGTTTCGTCGCTCAGCCGCGGCTCGTTCGTAGCCACGTATTTCGCGACTTCGCGGGCCGAACGGAATCGGCTTGAATACCACCGGCCGACCCGCCCAAGCGAAGGCAACACCAGGTTGGGAAAGTGCCAGACCACCGCGAAGCGCACGGCGCAGCTCTCGCCCGGTCCCAGCTCCACCCTCCGCGCCAGAGCTCCGACCGGTCCGCTGCCGCTGGCGCGGGCTGCGTCGTCGGCCGCGCTGCCAAACAGCCCGGCTTCGTCGATCGCGGCAAGTCCGCGGTCCGCGGGAGTCGGTTCAAGCAGCGCCAGGCCCAGCGTGCCGAAGTCGGGCTCGTCCTCCAGCGGCGCCGCGGAGCGCGGGCGATCGGAAAACACGATGTCATCGATCGCGATGTGTCCCCAGGCGCCGGCCGCGTAATCGATCAGCCGCAGGCGGGCCGTGCGTCCTTCCAGCCCGCTCACGTCGAAGTGCGCCGCGCGCATGGTGTTGCTGTTCGGGCCGGCCATCGTCCGCACGGCGCGGTCGTCGACCAGCAGTTGCACCTCGGTCGAGCCGGCGTGACCGCCGCCGCCGATCAGAAAGTTGATGTACCGCCGCTCGATCGTAAACGGGGGGCCGAGCAGCGTGCCGGTCGGCTTGTCGCCGGCGGCAGGCGTCTTTTCGGTCACGCGTGTGTTGTGGCTGTTGACGACGCGTTCGCCCTGGTGGCTGCGCACGTCGTGATACGCCGGCATCGAGGCCCGCGCAAACGGCCCGCCGGCAAACGCCTCGCCCTGCGGCTCCCACGGGCCCCAGTCGGTCCGCTCGAAATCGTCGAACGGAACGTCCGGCCGGGCGCTGCTTTCGCCCTCGTCCGACTCCGCGGCGCACTCCAGGAAAAGAATCTCGGCCTCGTGCAGGATGCGGTTGCGCCGCCGGACGCGATGCAGTCCGCTGCTGTCCTTGCAGACGGCGTTGCTCAGGCGCCCCGCCAGCGTCACACGCAACGGCTGCGCGCCGGTGTTGTGCAGCGTGAAGTGCAGCAGCGTCGCGGGCAGGCTCGAATCCGCCGTGTTCAGCGGAATGAACGGGCTGAACGCTTCGAGCGAGACCTCGACCGGGCAGCCGGCGTCGCGATACGTAATTGTGCCGATCGGGTACTCGCCGCGGAAGCTCACATCCGCGAAACCGCCGCTGTC
Organism: uncultured Planctomycetales bacterium; assembly: GCA_964403685.1. Taxonomy (GTDB): domain Bacteria; phylum Planctomycetota; class Phycisphaerae; order UBA1845; family Fen-1342; genus CAYOHG01. The sequence goes on along the minus strand of CAYOHG010000110.1, from coordinate 1,014 downwards.
GAGCGCGCGGGTCTGCGTCGTGCCGGCGGCCTCGATCCGCAAGGTGAAGCCCTGCTCGACCGGCGAGGTCACCGCATTGCCCGGTTGCGCGGGGCGCACATAGTTCGCGCCGGAATTCGCGTTGATGCTCTGGCCGTTGAGATCGGGAATGTTATTCGGCACGACCCCGCCGCCGACGCGATTGAACACGTCCCAGACCCATAGCCGCCCGTCGCCCGAGAGATACATCGTGCCGGCGCACAGCCCGCCGACCGGCATGCCGATGTAGCGCAGTTCGTCGCCGCGCAGGTCGAGCGGGCCGCCGCGCTCGTAGAGCGATTGGACCCACGCTGGGCTGAGCTTCTTGTCGCGCGGGATCAGCTCGGTGCCGGGCTGCGATTGAAATGGGCCGGCCAGCGCCGGCCGCGCCGCGCTGGAAGCGATTGCGGGCAGCGGGCCGGCCAACGCCCCCGCGGCCACGCTGGCCGAGAGCTTGAGAAACGCGCGGCGGTCGGTGGTCGCGTCGCGGCAACACTCCCCGGCCGCGCAGCAGCGCGAGGGTGTCGAGCGACCGTCCGGGTTGCGCTGGTTGGCGGGTGGCGTGTCGAAATCGTGCTGGTTCTGAGAAGTGTTCATGGCGGAATGATATCGACGTTGAGCGGCGCAAGGGGGGCGGGTGCGCGTCGTTCGAACGCCCGGGCGCTCTCATGGAGCACAGCCGCCCCCGGCTGTGCCTGGGCTGACTCGAACACAGCCGCTCCCGGCTGCGGGCCCGTTCCACCCTGAATAGCCACCGGGAAGGCCGGGATGTACTCAATGAGAAAGACACAGCCGAGGGCGGCTGTGCTCCAGGCGTTGCGAGAAAGACACAGCCGAGGGCGGCTGTGCTCCAGGCGTTGCGAGAAAGACACAGCCGAGGGCGGCTGTGCTCCAGGCGTCGCGAGAAAGACACAGCCGAGGGCGGCTGTGCTCCAGGCGTTGCGAGAAAGACACAGCCGAGGGCGGCTGTGCTCCAGGCGTTGCGAGAAAGACACA
>CAYOHG010000109.1:0-8668 GCA_964403685.1 uncultured Planctomycetales bacterium | reverse complement strand
CACCAGCACCTCGCCGCGCAGCGGCAGCCGCCGCGTGCGGCGCACCCGCGTGCGCTCGGCGACAGTCAGGCCGGGGGTGTAGGCGTAGCCCATGCGCATCTGCTCGCTTCTGCCCGCTACCGCGGAAGGACATCCCGCCGCGGGACCGGGCTGTTTCGCCCGGCGCGCACGATGACCGGCGCGTCGCGCTGCGATGCGGCCGCGGCTCGCGCGCGAGATTCGGCAGATTCGCGCAACCCCGGCAATCTGTCAAGCCGGCGTCGCGGACGCATGTGCGCAAGCTCGACCGGCCGACCGCGTTTGCGCCGCAGGTCCGGGTGCGCGTGCGACGAGCGCGGCGGCGGTGGTCGGACTGTCGGACTCCCGCGCGGGGCGCGATTCTTGTCGCGCCGGCACGCTCGGTCTACTATGCCTGCGGACCCCGCCCGCGACGAACCGGATCGGGACCGGCGATGGCCCGGCCCAGAGGAACAGGTGACGCATGATCTTCGGTGAGAATGACTCGCAGCCCCAGGGCCCTCAGCCCGGCGGCCAGCCGCCCCAGCAGCGCATCCGCCTGGATACCAGCGGCATGGATACGGTCTATGCCAATTTCTTCGCGCTGGCAGGAACCCCCGAGGAGATCACGCTCTACCTGGGGGCCAACTCGCCGATGCCCGGGATGACTGAACCGATGCTCAAGATCTCGCATCGCGCCGTGCTGCTGCCCTCCAACGCCAAGCGCCTCATGATCGCGCTTCAGCAGACCGTCAAGGCGCATGAGGACCGCTTCGGACCGATCGAGATCGCCCCCATGCAGCCGCCCAAGGGCGGTCACGGCGGCTGAGCAGCTCACCCCGGACGCGCCGGCCCGCGGAGAACAACCGCATGCTGCTGCGAGCGCTCTTTTCCCGGGAACTGTTCTGGCTCGGGATCAGCGATCTGCGCGCTCACAAGCTCCGCTCGTTCCTCACCGCGCTGGGAATCATTTTCGGCGTCGGCGCAGTCATTACCATGCTGAGCATCGGCGAGGGTGCTTCCGCCGAGCGGCTGGAGAGCTTCCGCCTGCTGGGCAGCCAGAACATCATCATCCGCTCGGTCGAGCCGCCCGCTTCCAGCGAGGCGCGCGAAAGCAGCCGTGGGATCAAGTCTTACGGAATCTCGCGCCAGGACGTCGATCGGTTGCGTGAGCTGCCGTTCGTCGAAGACGTCGTACTGATGCGCGAGGTCGCCGACACCTCGACGTTCGGCTCGGTCAAGTTCGCCGGCCCCGTGCTCGGCACCACGGAGAACCTGTTCTCAGTCATCAGCGCGGAGGCCGCCTACGGGCGTGTGCTGACGCCGACGGACGAAGAGCGGGCGGCCAAGGTCTGCGTCATCGGCGCCGATGTCGCCCGGCAGCTCTTTGGCGCCGGCGACCCGCTGGGAAAGACCCTCAGCGTTCGGAGCCGCACCACCGGCATGATTCCGTACCAGGTCGTGGGGGTGCTCCGCGAAGTCGCCTCGGCCGGCAAGCCCACGCGCGGCACACACGCACGCGACGTGAATCGCGACGTCTACATCCCGCTGACCACCGTCGATCGCCGCTACGGTGATCTGACGGCTCGCTGGGCGCGCGGCTCGTTCGAGGCCAAGCGCGTCGAAATGAGCGACGTCTATCTGCGGGCATCGTCCCAGGAGGTCGTCCTGCCGCTGGCGACGATGGTGCACCGTGTCATGGAGCACGGACACAAGCAGGACGACTTCGCCATCATGGTGCCGCTGGAGCTGATTCAGGCGGCCGAGAAGGAAAAACAGCTCTCGCAGATCGTGCTGGGCAGCATCGCGGGCATTTCGCTGCTGGTCGGCGGCATTGGAATCATGAACATCATGCTCGCGTCGGTGACCGAGCGGACGCGCGAGATCGGCATACGCCGGGCCCTGGGCGCCAAGCGCGCCCACATCACCGCCCAGTTCCTGATTGAAACGGTGATCCTGAGCGGCGCCGGCGGGCTGATCGGCATCGGCCTGGGTGTCGGGTCAGCGAAGGCGGTCAGTGTGGCCGTGGATTGGAATACGATTGTCCCGTTGTGGGGCGTTCTGCTGAGTTTCTTCGTCTCGGCGGCGGTCGGCATCTCTTTCGGACTCTATCCGGCCCGAAAGGCGGCGTCGGTCGATCCGATCGAAGCGTTAAGATATGAATAGTCAACAGATTAGCGCCGGAATCCGCGGACGTTGCAGAATTCTTCGTGCGCGCGCTTGACTTCACCTTGCCCCCCACCCGGTCATAGGCTATACTTCCGTTCGTAAGGCTCCCCAAGCTGCTGTGCCGTGACCGACCCAGGAAGGCTCCCCTGACTGGCACAGCTTCCGTGTTGTGCATTGCGCTGTTGCGCCGTGGTGTGGCGAACCCACGGTGGCCGGAGGCTGGCTGACGACTCTGCGCGGCTCCGAACCGCGCCGAGGCGGCTGCTTTGACGAGGGGGAGAGGTCGATGCTGTCCCAGGAGCCGTCCAATCGCACCATTGTTCGCAAACTCGTTCCGCGGGCCAAAATGCCCAGCGCGGAAGTCCTGCGCCGACTGACCGTCGCTGAACAGCGCCTGGTCGCGCGGCGGATCGCCGAGCCGGTCGAGTGCCTGTTCTATCCGAGCTTTCTCGAGCCGGGCGCCGAGGCGTACCTGATGGGACCGCCGCCCTCCGCCGCGAGCCCCAAACGGGCGCCAGCGGTCGTCAACGACGACAGCGGCGTGGACCTGCTGGCGACTCCCGAGCCCGCCGAGAGCGCTTCGACGCTGACCGAGCGGCACCTGTTCCTGCGGTTCAACTACTGCCGGTATCGAGTGCTGCGGCTGCTGACCGAGCTTCAGGATCTGGCGCTCGACGCGCGCGCCGCGGCGGAGCTGCTCCGCTGGGAGCGGGCCTGCCAATCGGCGCGCGAAGAGCTGGTACGGGCGAACGTCCCGCTGGTGCTGGCGATGGCCAAGCGGACGCGGATCAACAGCGTGGACTACGCCGACCTGATCAGCGAGGGCAACCTCGCCCTGATGCGGAGCGTGGACAAGTTTGACTGTTCGCGCGGCTACAAGTTCAGCACCTACGCCTGCCGGTCCATCCTGAAGAGCTTCTCGCGCGTGGCCACCCGTACGACGCGCTATCGTGGCCTGTTCCCTACTGAGTTCGACCCGACGCTGGAGAAGTCGGACCTGTCCGACGCGAAGCGGCGCGGGGTGGAGGATGAATGCGTGCAGGAACTGCGTTCGATCCTCGGACAGAACCTGGCCAGCCTCAACGAAGTCGAGCAGCGCGTTATTCGGGCGCGCTTCGCGCTCGACGAGGCCGCACCGCTCGACCCGGAGAGCAAGTCCAAGACGCTCGAGCAGGTCGGCGAGATGATCGGCGTGACCAAGGAGCGCGTGCGGCAGATTCAGAATAAGGCGCTGAACAAGCTCCGCACGGTGCTCGAGGAGGCCGTTCTGGCACGATAGGCGGCAGCGCCTCGGGTCGCGGGCATTCGGTCCGGGGTGATCTCGCCGGATTGGCAGCGGGGATCGAAACAGCATCCGAGCGCTGCCTGTGCGGGGCGTTGCCCGCGCTGACTCGCGGCAGAACATCGCCGCGCGCAATCGCCCGCAAAACCATAATTCGAAACCAGTTCCGGTCGCGAATTGACCCGCCCAGCCAGCGTGCCTATGCTGGGATAGGACGGCTGTCGGAGGGGGCGTCGTCATCGCAACGGCCCGATTCCGGGTGATTGCCTGCCCCGTAGTCCACGTCCGATTCTGCGCTCGCGCAGTCGCTGCCAGCCAGATCGTCCATTGAGCGGCGAGAGGATCCGTCGGTGCTCGAGGAAGGCACAGCTCGATTCCTGAACACGGTGGGAGCCGCCCTGTCCCGGGGCGACCGCGCCGCGGCGCTGGCGCTTCTGGCGCGCGATTGGCCCCTGCCGCGCCTGGTGGACCTGCTGGCCTCTCCATCCCCCACCGTGGTTATTCACGCCGCGACTTGTGTCGGATACGTTGGCTCACCGCAGCATTCGTGCTATCTGGTTCCACTGCTGAGCCACGCCAATCGCTCGGTCGTCGCAGCCGCTGAGTCGGCTCTGTGGCATCTCTGGATGCAGGGCCCCGACGCCGCCGCGACCGCCGGCCTGCACGCCGCGCTTCAGCGCGTGCGCGCTGCGGACTTGCACGGCGCGTTGGATTTGCTGAACGCAGTGAATCAGGCCGCCCCGGATTTCGCCGAGCCGCTTCACCAACGTGGCCTGGTGCTTCAGGAACTGGGGCAACCCGAGGCCGCCCGAATCGCATACGTCGACGCGGCCCGGCTCAACCCGTGGCATTTCGCCGCATTGGCCGCGATCGGGCATGTCTGCGTGGAGCTCAGCGAGTACACGCGCGCCCTGCTCTATTACCGCAAAGCCCTTGACATCCACCCCAACCTCTCGGAACTTCTGGAGATTGTCCCGCAGCTCGAGTCCGCGATTCAGCGCCGCGTCGTGGCCTGACCGATCGCGTTACTCGCGGAACCGCCAATCGTGGCCGGCATGCTTCTGTTTGGCGGCTCGTTCGACCCGGTTCACCACGGCCATCTGATCGTCTGCCGGGCCGCCGCCGAGCAACTTGGCGTCGAGCGCGCCGTCCTGATTCCATCCGCCCAGCCGCCGCATAAGCGCGGGCAGACACTAGCCCCCGCAACGGATCGGATGGAGATGTGCCGGCTGGCGGTGCGCGATGACCCGTTGATGGATGCGAGCGACTGGGAGCTACAACAGACGGGTCCGAATTTCACCCTGTACACCGTGCAGCACTACCGCGCCACCTGCCCCGGCGAGCGGCTCTACTGGCTGCTCGGCATGGACAGTCTGCGCGATTTGCCGTCCTGGCACCGGGTGGCTGAGCTGGCGGACGCCTGCACGCTTGTCACTGCCCGTCGCCCCGGTGTCGCCATGCCCGACGACGGGGCCTTGCGCGTGTTGCTCGGGGACGCGCGAGTGGCGGTTCTCCGTCAGCACATCCTGGAATCGCCCTGGCTGGAGATCTCAGCCACGCACGTTCGGGAACGGGTGCGGGCTGGTCGCAGCATTCGCTATCTTTGTCCGGATTCTGTCTGCGATCACATCCTGGCACGCGGCTTGTATCGCTGAAGCGTCTCGACGGCGAAGCCCCCCGCGGCGCGGGTCCGCTTTCGCCGCGAGACCGTTGGGGTACACTGTTAGGCACACGCTCATTCCTGTCGGCCCGCCGAAGCGCTGCGGTCGCGATTCGGTGGAGTTCGGCCTCAAGAGAGGCAACCTATGAAGATCGGTGTTCCGAAGGAGGTTGGATCAGGCGAGCGACGCGTCGCCCTGGTGCCGGAATCGGTCAAAAAGCTGGTGAAAGCTGGAGTTACGGTCGGGATCGAGCGCGGCGCCGGGGTCGAATCGAGCTTTCCTGACGAGGCGTTCGTGGAGGCCGGCGCGAGTATCGACGCGGACGCCACGACGTTGTTTGGCAGCTCGGACTTCGTTCTGAAGGTGCTGGCGCCACAAGTCCACCCGGTCGCCGGCCGGCACGAAGCGGACCTGATGCGCGAAGGCTCGATGCTGCTCTGCACGTTGTTGCCTACGCGAAATCTCGACGCGGTGCGCCATTTGGCGCAGCGCAAGGTCACGGCCTTCGCGACCGACCAGATTCCCCGCACCACGCGCGCCCAGGTGATGGACACGCTTTCGTCACAGGCGAACATTGCCGGCTACAAGGGCGTGATCCTGGCTGCGTATGAGTTGGGCAAGTACCTGCCCATGCTGATGACGGCCGCGGGCACAATCTTCGCCGCCAAGGTCTTCGTGATCGGCGCGGGCGTCGCCGGTTTGCAGGCGATTGCCACCGCCAAGCGCCTCGGCGCGAATGTCACCGCGACGGACGTGCGGCCCGAGGTCAAAGAGCAGATCGAGAGCGTCGGCGGCAAGTACGTCGGCGTGCAAACTGCGGAATCGGCCACGGACGCCGGCGGCTACGCCAAGCAGCTCTCCGAAGACTACTACCGCAAGCAACGCGAGCTGCTGGCCGAGCACTGTGCCGCCTCGGACGTGGTGATCACGACGGCTTTGATCGGGGGCGTCTCGGCACCCAAGCTGATCAGCGCGGACATGGTGCAGCGGATGAAGCCTGGGGCGGTGATTGTCGATCTGGCGGCCGACGGCGGCGGCAACTGCGAGCTGGCCCAGCCGGGTTCGACGGTTGAAGTCGGCGGCGTACGCATCCTGGCGCCGCTCAACCTGGCCGCGTCCGTGCCGACGCACGCCAGCACGCTCTACTCCCGCAACCTGACCAACTTCGTACTTTCCGCCTGGAAAGACAACAGCTTCCAGCTCGACTGGAATGATGACATCCTGGCCAAGTCGGCGATCACGCATGCGGGCGAGATTCGTCACGCCCCGACGCGCGAAGCGCTGCAGAAGGCCGGCGCAACCAGGTAACGGCGTCAGTGCGGTCCGCCGTTTTCCGCTTGGAAGGGCCGGTCCAACTGACAGAAAGGAGCCAAAGCGCATGAACGCGCCTGCGATCGTCATGCTGCTGGCCGAAGCGGGCGCCGAATCCGCCCCCGCGGCCGAGACAGCCCATGCATCGGCATCGTCGCTCGACCTGATGTCGATGCTTTTCGTCTTCATGCTGGCCACCTTCATCGGGGTCGGCGTGATCATGCGGGTCTCGCGGCTGCTGCACACGCCGCTGATGTCGCTGACCAATGCGATCTCCGCGATCGCGGTGGTCGGCTCGCTGATTATCACCGGCGAAGAGAAGTATCCCACCTGGATCCGCTTCATGGGCGCGGTCGCCCTGTTCGCCTCGATGACCAACATCGTCAGCGGATTCCTGATCACCGACCGCATGCTGAAGATGTTCAAGACCCAGGGCGGAGGTAAGCACTCATGAACGCCATTGTTCAAATCGCTTACCTCGTGTCCTCCGCGCTGTTCATCTTCGCGCTGCACCTGATGAACGACCCGAAGACGGCCCGCAAGGGCGTATACGCCGGCGTCGCCGCCATGTGCATCGCCGTTCTGGCCACCTGGGGCCTGCCCGACGTCGTGAAGCACGGCTGGATCATCTTGGCGCTGCTCGTCGGTGTGGGCGTGGGAGTGCCGCTGTCGTGGGTCCCGCTGACGGCCGTCCCGCAGCGAACCGCGCTGTCGCACGCCTTCGGCGGTCTGGCCGCGGGGCTGGTCGGCACGGCCGAGTTCTACTTCTGGCTGAATTACGAACAGCACAACCTGACCGCGTTCCGCATGGTCGCGATCGTCGCCGAGATCATCCTGGGCTACCTGACGTTCACCGGCAGCCTGATCGCCGCCGGCAAGCTCCAGGAAGTCAAGTGGATCCCGCAGCGGCCGTGGACCTACCAGGGCCAGAACATCGTCAACCTGTCGGCGTTCGTGCTGGCGGTGATCCTCGGCGTGCTGCTGGTGATCTGGCCGACGAAGATGGCGTTTCTGTTCCCGATCGTGATCCTGCTGGCGCTGAACTTCGGCTGGATGCTGGTGATGCCGATCGGCGGCGCCGACATGCCGACGGTCATCTCGATCCTGAATTCGTATGCCGGCCTGTCCGCCGTCGCGATGGGTTTCGTGCTGGACAACAAGCTGCTCATCACGGCAGGCGCGCTGGACGGGTCCAGCGGCCTGATCCTCTCGATCATCATGTGCAAGGCGATGAACCGCTCGTTCACGAACGTGCTGTTCGGCGCCTTCGGGCAGGTGCAGGCCGCCGGCGCCGCGACCGAGAAGAAGGTCGCCAAATCCGCCAGCACCACCGACGCGGCCCAGCTCATGGAGCAGGCGGCACTGGTCGTGATCATCCCCGGCTACGGCATGGCGGTCGCGCAGGCCCAGCACCGCGTCCGCGAGCTGTACGATCAGCTCACCAAGCGCGGCGTGGACGTGCGTTTCGCGATTCACCCGGTCGCGGGCCGCATGCCCGGTCACATGAACGTGCTGCTGGCCGAGGCCAACATCCCCTACGACAAGCTGATCGAGATGGACGAGATCAACGCCGACATGCCGCGCTGCGACGTGGCGCTCGTGCTGGGCGCCAACGACGTGGTGAACCCGGCGGCCCGCCACGACAAGTCCAGCCCGATCTACGGCATGCCGATCATCGACGCCGACAAGGCCAAGACCTGCATGGTGGTCAAGCGCAGCATGAACCCCGGGTTTGCCGGCATCGAGAACGAGCTGTTCTTTGCCGACAACACGTTGATGGTGTTCGGCGACGCGAAGGCGGTGCTGGCAAACATCGTCGGCGAGTGGAAGAAGGAATAGCCGACGGAAGTGAAGATTGAGCAGACGGGGCCTCGGATGCGAATCCGGGGCCCCTTCTGTTTCATTCGCAGCGCAAAGACCGCATCAGCGGATCGCGTCTTCGGATCGCGCCGACGGCAGGCGGTCTCCGGTCGACTCGTGCCTTACTTCTTCATCGATGCGATCAGAATGTCGGCCACCTCCGGACGGGTGAACTCGACCGGCGGGCGCTGCCCCTTGCTCAGCATGTCGCGCACCGCCGTGCCGCTGAGCGACACGCGCTCCTCGGGCTTGCTGTTGGTGGTCTTGTCGGTCGCCATGTTGCCCGACTTCCTGCACCAGAAGCTGTTCTCAAACTTCAGCGGCATGATGCCGATTTCGGCCGGCTCAAACTCGTCGAAGATCTTCTGCGCGTCGAACGTGCCGTAGT
>CAYOHG010000108.1:0-8752 GCA_964403685.1 uncultured Planctomycetales bacterium | reverse complement strand
CGCATGGGCTGCGGGCAATTACACAGCGCGAACACGACGACGGCGCGAAACGGGCGCGGGATTTCGTCGAACCAGCGCAACAATACCCCCTTCGCATTCGCCGCCGGTGCCATCGATCATTCGCGGCTCGCACCTGTCCTCAAGCTCGCAGGCGCAAACACTTCATGGGCACCGCGCGGCGGTGCTTTCGGAGGGAACGTCCGGCTATTCATGGGTGTCTCGAATCAGCGGCCTGGTTTCACAAGTTTGAGCATGAAGTTCAATCGCGCCAGCGGTTGCCGCGCGGCCAGGCAGCCTCCCCGGCACCGAGCCGAACTCAATGAAAACGCAAGCCGCGCGGCTGCGGACGACTCCCCAACCGCGCGGCTCGCCGGTGATACGTGAACCAGCTTCAGTGCGGCTTGTTGGCGATCAACTGCTCCACCACGTGCGGCTCGGCCAGTGTGGTCGTGTCGCCGACCTTGTCGGCTTCGCCTTCGGCGATCTTGCGCAGGATGCGCCGCATGATCTTGCCCGAGCGCGTCTTGGGCAGGCCGGGCGCCCAGTGAATGACATCCGGCGCCGCGAACGCGCCAATCTCCTTGCGGACGTGCCCGACCAGCTCCTTCTTCAGCGCGTCGGTGTACTCGCGGCCGACCTTCAGCGTCACGTACGCGTAGATGCCCTGGCCCTTGATCTCGTGCGGATAGCCCACTACCGCCGCCTCGGCCACCGCCTGGTGGGACACCAGCGCGCTCTCGACCTCCGCCGTTCCGAGGCGGTGCCCGGATACGTTGATCACGTCGTCCACGCGGCCGGTGATCCAGTAGTAACCGTCTTCGTCGCGGCGGCAGCCGTCGCCGGTGAAGTACAGGCCCGGATAGGTCGTGAAGTAGGTCTCCTTGAAGCGTTGATGCTGACCGTAGACGGTGCGCATCATGCCCGGCCAGGGCTCCTCGATGCACAGCACGCCCGAGCCGGGGCCCTCGATCCGCTGGCCCTCGGGCGTCAGCAGCACCGGCTTGACGCTGAAAAACGGCAGCGTGGCCGAGCCCGGCTTGAGCGGCGTCGCCCCGGGCAGCGGGGTGATCAGGATGCCGCCGGTCTCGGTCTGCCACCAGGTGTCCACGATCGGGCAGCGCTCCTTGCCGACGACGCGGTGATACCAGAGCCAGGCCTCGGGGTTGATCGGCTCACCGACCGAGCCGAGCAGCTTCAGGCTGGTCAGCTTGCGCTTCAGGACGTGCTCCTCGCCCTCTTTCATCAGCGCGCGGATCGCCGTCGGGGCCGTGTAGAATTGTGTCACCTTGTACTTGTCACAGACGTCCCAGAAGCGGCCGGCGTCGGGGAAGGTCGGGATGCCCTCGAACATGACCGAGATCGCGCCGCAGATCAGCGGCCCGTACGCGATGTACGAATGCCCGGTCACCCAGCCGATGTCGGCCGTGCACCAGAACACATCGTTGTCGTGGTAGTCGAAGATGTACTTGAACGTGGTGGCGGCGTAGACCATGTAGCCGCCGGTGGTGTGCAGCACGCCCTTGGGCTTTCCGGTCGAGCCCGACGTGTACAGAATGAACAGCGGGTCTTCCGAGTCCATCCACTCGGGCTCGCACTGCTCCGGCGCCTTGGCCATCAGCTCGTGCCACCAGTGGTCGCGCCCCGCGGTCATCTGCACGGGCGCGTCCTTCGCCTGCAGGCGCTGGAACACGACGCAGTGCTTGATCGGCGCGCCGCGCTGCGACGCGAGGTTCATGGCGGCGTCAGCGTTGGCCTTCAGCCCGATCACCTTGTTGCCGCGGAAGACCCCGTCGGTCGTCACCAGCGTCTCGCAGCGCGAATCCACGATGCGATCCGCCAGCGATTCCGGGCTAAACCCCCCGAAGACCACCGAGTGAATCGCGCCGATCCGCGCGCAGGCCAGCATCGCCACCGGCAGCTCGATGATCATCGGCATGTAGATCGAGACCCGGTCGCCTTTCTTCACGCCGAAGGACTTCAGCACGTTGGCGAACTTGCAGACCTCGCGGTGCAGCTCGCCATAGGTGATTCTGCGGTCCTCGTTGAGGTGATTGCCTTCCCACAGGATCGCGGTCTGGGCGGCGCGTTGCGGCAGGTGCCGGTCAAGCGCGTTGTAGCAGACGTTGGTCTTTCCACCGACGAAGTAACGAATGAAGATGTCGTTCTTGAAGTCGAACTCGCGGACCTTCGACCAGCGCTGCTTCCAGTAGAATTGCGCGGCCATCTCGCCCCAGAACCCATCCGGATCCTTGATGGAGCGCTCGTACATGTTCTTGTAGTCGTCGAACGACCGGACGTGCGCCCGCGCGACGATGTTGGAAGGCGGCTCGTACAGACGTTCGCTGCGGACCTCCGTCGCTACGCCCGATTCCCGATTCATAGGGATCTCCCGTGTCGACCGGAGTCGCCGACCGGGATGGCCCGGCGATTCGCCGGCCTGAATGCGCATCGTAGCGGAATCCAGGCAGCGACTACAGGCCCCGAATCTCGCCAGGTGGCCCGCCGCCGGGCGCGGTGGCCGTTGCGCCCGCCTGGCCGTGCCGGCGCGCCGTCGGCGTGCTCCACCACGTTGATGCTATGAAGAACAACGACGGGATGCGGCTGCGGCGTGAGTAGCGCCGGCCAGCGCAGCACCTGCGCGGCACCGTCGCTTTGCCGCTCGCGGCGTTTCGCGGGCCTCGCGTCCCAACGGGGCGGCAGCGCATAACTCGCTTAACGGCAGGCGCATGAGCGCGTATACTCCGGCGGCGCTTCGCACGATGCGGGGGCGCCTCGGGCGAACAGCCTACTGACGCCGCGGCGACCGCCAGCGCGGCCGGCAAACCGGGGGCAGCGTATGCGGCAGCGTTTGTGCAGCGCGCGCGTCCTGGCATTCACCCTGATCGAGCTGCTCGTCGTCGTCGCCATCATCGCCCTGCTGATCGCGATTCTGCTGCCGGCGCTGCGCTGCGCACGCGAGCAGGGCCGAGCCAGCAAGTGCGGTGCCCAGCTTCGCGGAATCGGCGCTGGCCTTTCAATTTACGTTTCGGAGCAGCGCGACTGGATTCCCGGCGTCAACACCAGCGGCGCAGCACTGGAACTCGCGCGGCTCGTGTCGGGCAACAATGCCGCCGCCCTGCGCGACCCGCGCCTGCCGGTGCAGACCAGCGACTGGCTCTCGCCCGCGCTGGCCGGCCAAGGCGGCCTGGAGGGCAACCGCGCGCAGCGATATCAAATGCTGCTTGCGCGCTACGGCTGCACGTCCGTGGCCGGCCGGGCTACGCCGGAGTTCTTTCCCTATGGCCTGCCCGGCGGCGAGGTTGCGGACCGGGCGGATTTCACCGCACTTGGAGACGTGCCGGGACCGGTCAGCTATCTCATGCCCGGCGCGTTTCAGCTCTGGGGGTCGGCCGCGCTCGGGCAGACGGTCGCCAGCAGCGGTACGTTCACGGTGTTCGCCAAAACGGTGCCGGATTCCTGGCCGGTCGAAACGCTCGACTTCCGCTCGCAGGCGCGTCGGCTGGGCGATTCGGCCCGCAAGGTCGCCGCCGCCGACGGCACTCGTTTTTTCGACGCCGCCGGCACCTTGCTGACCGACGTAGCCGCGATTCCCTCCGATTCGCTCGGGTCTTTCGCCGGCAGCGGTGCGTGGTGGGGAGCGTCGGACGAATACGGCGTCGCGGCCGGCTCCAGCAACTGGGACGGCGGCCAGGTGTCGACCGGCAATTCACTCAGCGCCGGAGAGAACCTGGCGCTGTCCTACCGACATGGTTGCAGCGCTGGCGCCGCCGCCGCCGCGGCGCGGGACAACAACGGGCTGCTCAACGCGCTGTTCTTCGACGGGCACGTGGCGTCGCTGGGCGATCGATCCTCGCGCGATATCGATTTGTGGTACCCCCGCGGCAGCCTGGTGCGTTCCGCCGCCGCGACGCAGGGTCTGACCGCCCCCCCGCCGCAGAATCAAGTGCCCTAGCGGGCTGCGACACGGCGGATGGTGTCTGGCCGAAGCTCGACCGCGCGTGATTTCCGCGACTCCGCGAGCTGATCTCGCCGACGGTCCGCCCGCGCACTACCATTCGCGCGGAGCATCGTCGGCAGGTGTGCCGCGCAAACGTGTTGGCCGTGCCGCGCGTACCAGTCGCCAACCAGGTGGAGTTCAATCATGTCGCAATGCACGCTTCGTCGCAGCGTTCTGACTTTCGCCATCTCAACCTTGGTCGCCGTCGCCGTGGCTGGTGAGCCGGCGCTGTCGCCGGCGGAGAAGGCCGCCGGCTGGAAGCTGCTGTTTGACGGCCGGTCAACCGCTGCCTGGCGCGGCTACAAGCAGGCCGATTTCCCCGCCGACGGCTGGGTGGTCGAGGACGGCGCGCTCCAGTGCGTCGGCGGCAAGGGGGGGGACATCGTCACGACCGAGCAGTACGGCGATTTCGAGCTGGAGCTGGAGTGGAAGGCCGCGCCCGGCGCGAACAGCGGCATCATGTACCGCGTAACCGAGGCGCACGATGCGCCCTGGCAGACCGGCCCGGAATACCAGATTCTCGATGACGCCGGCGCCGGGCTGGAGCCGACGCATCCGCATTCCGCGGGCGGGATGTTCGACATCTACCCGCCCGTGCCCGGCAAGCAGCTCAAGCCCGCCGGCGAGTTCAATCAGGCCCGCATCCGCCTTCAGAACAACGTGCTTCAGCATTGGCTCAATGGCGTGAAGGTGGTCGAGTGCCGGCTGGATACGCCCGAGTGGAAGCAGAAGATCGCCGCCAGCAAGTTCGCCGGATACGAGGGCTTCGGCCTGCAGCCGAAGGGGCACATCGCGCTTCAGGATCACGGCGACGCAATCTGGTTCCGCAACATCCGCGTGCGCGATCTTTCTACGGCATTGCCGGGCGAGGTGAAGCTGTTTAACGGCAAAGACCTGAGCGGCTGGACGGCACATCTCAACGACAACGGCAAGCCGGAGAACGTCTGGCACGTCGAGGACGGCGTGCTGGTGTGCCTGGGCAACCCGGCCGGCTACATTCGCACGGTGAAGGACTACACGAGTTTCGTGCTGAAGCTCGAGTGGCGCTTCAGCCCGGTGACAAAGAAGGCCGGCAACAGCGGTGTGCTCTGCCGCGTGCAGGCGCCGGACAAAGTCTGGCCGCGCTCGGTCGAGGCGCAGCTTCAGAGCGAGAACGCCGGCGATTTCTGGAACATCGACGAGTTCCCCATGAAGACCGCGCCGCAGCGCCTGAACGGCCGCAACACGAAGAAGACGCACATGGCCGAGCGGCCGGTGGGCGAGTGGAATGAGTACGAGATCATCTTCGACGGGCCAAAAGTGACGCTGAAAGTCAACGGCGAGGTGCTGAACGAAGCCTGGGACGTGGCCGAGCTGCCGGGCAAGATCGCGTTGCAGAGCGAAGGCGCGGAGATCCACTTCCGCAACATCCGCCTGGCGGAGATCGAGAAATAGCGGCACAACCAGCCCGGCCGCTGAAGCTGCTGCCGATCGACGATGAGCACGTGCGTAAGTGCCTGGCGTTGGAGGTAGCCCGCAGCTTCACCGCCGCCGACGCACGATCGCCAAATGCTCTTCGAAGCTCCTCTTGGACGCGCTCCGCAGCAACACGGTGAAGGATGGGATCCGCACGCTGAACCGGCTGTTCGCCGAGCGCGGAGCGCCCCGCTATCTGCGCGGCGACAGCGGGCCGGAGTACATTGCCTGGTCGATGCGCGACCGGGCGTTCAACCGCAGATTACCCGCCTCACCCGACAAGCCCTCCCGGCTATGCTACCGCAGTCGGGCGTACAGACCCTCTACATCGCGCCCGGCGCGTCCTTGGAGAATGCACGCGGTGAGTTGCTCAACAACCGGCTGCGCGACGAAACGCGGAACCGGTCGACCTGTGGACCTGCCGACCCGCTGACCTTCGCGCCGATCGATCGATACCGCGTCGGATGACGCCCCCGACAATGGCCGCGCCTCACCGCCGGCCGCGCTCCGCCCGCTTCATCCGCCGCTCGTCGTCGCGCTGCTTGAGTGTCTCGCGCTTGTCGTGCAGCTTCTTTCCGCGGACCAGCGCGATCTGGACCTTGGCCAGCCCGCGATCGTTGAAGAAGATCCGCAGCGGGATGATGGTGAAGCCGCGCTGCGTGACTTTGACGATAAGCTTGCGCAGCTCCCGGCGGTGCAGCAGCAGTTTACGCTCGCGGGTGGTGACATGCTGCGCGTAACCTGCTTGAGGATAATGAGATATGTTACATTGCCGCAGCCACGCCTCGCCCTGGCGGATGGTCACGAACGCTTCTTCGAGCGAAACGCGTCCGGAGCGCAGGCTCTTGACCTCGCTGCCGGTCAGCGCGATGCCCGCTTCCAGCTTTTCGAGGATTTCGTAGTTGAAGCCGGCCTTGCGGTTGACGATCTGCGGAACTGGGGATGGACCTTTGCTCATGTCGTAAGTACAGTTCAGTTGCCGGCGCAGCGGATGCTAACGTCGGCCGGCCCGCGCGGCGATATCAGCCCGCCGGCGTCCGATAGAATCGAAAAACTCGTGGTGCGGCTGCCGCAACTGACCGCCGCCGGACTGGGTATAAGTCGGCGGATCGGCGTTGCACTTACCGGCAGCTCGGGAAGTCGGGTCCGTGCATGACGCGAAACGATGAGCAGAAATTGATCGCTCGCGCTGTGCGTGGGCACGCCGACGCGTTCCGCGCGATCGTGGACGCCTACAAGGACCGTCTGTACGCGTTTGTCGTGCGGATGGTGCGGAACCACCACGAAGCCGAGGACATTTGCCAGGCCGCCTTTGTCAAGGCGTATCAATCGCTCGAGAGTTATTCGAGCACCTACGCGTTCAGCACCTGGCTGTTCACGATCGCGTACCGCGTCGCGCTCAACGTGCTGCGGCGCCAGCGGGCCCACAGCGGCGAAACGTATTTCGCGCTCATCGCCGGCGAAGCGCCGGACGCGCCCGGGCTGCTGGCCGGAAGCGAAGAGGCCCGGCGCCTCCGCGACGAGGTCTGGAAAGCCGTTGAGCAGCTCACGCCGCCGCAACGCAGCGCCGTGCTGCTGTTCTACCGCGAGGGCAAGAGTTGCCAGGAGATCGGCGTAGTGCTGGGCGTGCCGGCGGTGACCGTCAAGAGTCACCTGCACCGCGCCCGCGAGAAGCTGCGATCGCTGCTGAGCGGGCCATGGGTCGAATCGTGGATGGGGGACGAGAAGGTTCGGCTGCGGCTGGCGGAGTAACGCGCCGCAGCGGGCCTGCGAGCCGGGTCGAGCCGACCCGCGTTCGCCGATACCGGATTTGTGTGGCCATGAATTGCATTGACGTGGAACAACTGATCGACGCGTACCTCGACGGCGAGTTGTCCGGCGCGCTGCGGGTCGAGTTTGACGCCCACCGGCTGAGCTGCGACGTCTGCCAGCGCAAAGTCGCGCTGCTGGAGAGCTGCGGCGACGTGCTGGCCGGCGATCAGGATCTGCCGGCGCTTTCCGGCGATTTCACCGACCAGGTCATGCACGCGGTCGCCCGCCGGCCGCGGGCGTCGCTGTTGCCGCGCCGCGTGGCGGTGCTGACGGCGGTCGGATTGCAGGCCGCGGCCGTCGTGGCCGTCATCTGGCTGATCGGGACGTTTCGCCCGACGACTCCGCGACCCGCCGGCGACCCCGGGCGAATCGCGTCCGGTGCGCTGGTCGATCCTGGTCCGCCGCTGGACTTCTCCGGGGCACTGTGGGACGGCGTCGACACGTTCGCGGCGGCCCGTAGCAACCTGCTGAGCGATTTTGTGGCCGTGGCCGATCTGGTGCGGAGCCTGGAGGTTCCCGCCGACGTGGCGGACATTCCCTCGGGCAATCCGTTCTATCTCTTGCAGCGCCTGCTCGTACCGGCGACATCCGATGAGGGTTCGGCCGGGACCGTCGGCGGCGTGTATTCGCTCTAATCGAGTCCCGTGATAGACACCTTTCTCGCGCGACTGGTCCCGGCGTCTTGGCGGGTCCAGGCAGTGTTGCTTACCGCGCTGCTGGCCGCGCCGCTGACCGGGCAGGACGGCGCCACTCCTCCACCGGTCACTCCGCCCGGCACGCTCGCGGCGCAGGTTCCCGCCGATGTCGGATTGTTCGTCGAGATTCGCAACGCCGAGGACATTCTCACCGCGCTGACCGAACCGCAGGCATGGTCGACGCTGGCCGAGCTGGCGGGGCAACCCGCGCGGCCCGAAGACGCGGCCCGCTGGCAGGCGCAGATCGAGCGAACGGTGCGCATGTCGCCGCGCGAGGCGATCCGCGTGCTGTTCGCCGGCGGCGTTTCATTCGTCGGGGCCGGTCCGCGGCGCTCGCAGGACGCACTGGTGCTCTGCCGGCCGTCGTCGGACGTGACGGTCCAGCAGTTACTCGAACGTTGGAACGCTCGGGCGCTTCCTGAGCTGGGTTCGCCCGACGCGTATCACCTGCGCAACAACATCGCCGTCATCGCCCGCGATGGCGTGCTCTACTTTGGCGACCTGCTGCCGCCCGACGGCATGTTCCGCTACGCGATCGGTTTTCTCGGCCGCGAGCCGCGACAATCGCTGGCTGAAGACGCGGCGTATCGGCGCCTGCTGGCACGCGTGCCCGAGAACCCGGACGGCGTCCTGTTCGCGCGGCTCTCGGGGCCGGCCAGCCAACCCGCCTCGGCGAGCACGCCGGCCTCGCTGCCGGCTGCCGCAGCGCGGCGCTTGCCGGTGCCGGCGGGCTTCGGCGATCCGCTGCTGGTCGCCTTGCAGCGCGAGGCGTCGTTTCTGCACCTGACCGTGG
>CAYOHG010000107.1:0-8770 GCA_964403685.1 uncultured Planctomycetales bacterium | reverse complement strand
ACGATGGCCGGCGCCAGTCGCAGCGCCGCGGCACCAAGCGCGGCCGCCAGTCGAATCTCGGCCCGCGCGCGATCAAGGGCGGCGGCCCGCAGGTGCGGCTCGGGCGAAGCGTGATCGGCCGGACGGGCGGTGACGGCCGATAGCGTCACGATGCGGATCCCACGTTCTTCAGCGGCGATGCGCGCGGCGCGGCAGTCGCGCGGGTGGCTGGCGGGACCCAGGCCGCAAGTATCGTCGGCGACCAGCTCAATGCCCGCGAAACCCGCCTGGTGGGCGACTGTCAACTGCTCGAGAACCGTCCGGGCGGACGGAATGGCGCCGGCATGCAATGCGCTGAACATGCGACCCGAGCCCCGGCGGCCCGCGCTTCCGGCCGGCCGGTCCGCGATTATGCCGCTGCGCCGCGCAGCAATAAAGCCGGCGTCCCATAAAACTGGAACGCCGGCCCCCGCAGGTCACGGGCTGGTTTCCCCCCGGATCACACCCGGTCGTGCGGCTCCCTCGTGGTTCGGATCGCGGCGACTTCACGGCGACCCGTGGCTCCAACACCAGGAGTATTCAAAACGATCCGTGTCCGGGCCAGCACGACCCGGCTCGTGCCGACGGTAGCGAACTTCCCCGCCAGACCCCCTCGTCGCCGAACGGCGTTCCGTTATTCTCTCCACGACGGACCGGGAGACCGCGTTGTTGTGCCGTCGCGCGCGGTTGCTATAATCCCGCCCCGTTCGGCCGGCGCGCGCTGCACGCCGACTACCGAGTGTTGAATTTCGGCGTGTCACTCCATGTCGTTCGTGCGGTAGTTGGGGAGGGCCTCAGATTTGACGTCATTGGTTCCGAAGCGGATGTTCTTCACGCGCGGCGTCGGCAAACACCGGAACAACCTGCAATCGTTCGAAGTCGCGCTGCGCGACGCGGGCATCGCGCAGTGCAATCTGGTGCGCGTCTCGAGCATCTTTCCGGCCGGCTGCAAGATCGTCACCAAGTCGGCCGGCCTGCAATCGATCAGCGCCGGTCAGATCACCTTCTGCGTCCTGGCCGAGGCCCGCACGAACGAACCGAACCGGCTCGTCTCCGCGGGCATCGGACTGGCCATCCCCGCCGGCAAGGACCGCTTCGGGTACATCTCCGAGCATCACGGCTACGGGATGACCGAAAAGAAGACCGGCGACTTCGTCGAAGACATGGCCGCCAGCATGCTGGCCTCGACGCTGGGCGTGGAATTCGACCCCGACGCCGACTACGACCATCGCCGCGAGGTCTATCGCATGAGCGGGCAGATCGTGACCACCCGGGCAATTGTGCAGACCGCCGAGGGCGACAAGAACGGACTGTGGACGACCGTCGTGACGGCGGCGGTGTTCCTCTTCGACTGAGCCGCGCGCGGGAACGTCGCCGCGGCGGCGGGCGAGGATGGTCTCGCCGCGCCCCGACAGTTGGGCTGGTCCAGTGGCATGAACAGCGGCGCTGCGGACAACTTCCTGGGCCTCGAGCGGCGCTTCGCGGAGTATCACCGGGCGCGCTACGCGGTGCTGCCCCTGCCCTACGACGCCACCACGTCCTACGCGGTCGGCACACGCGACGGCCCGCGGGCCGTGATCAGCGCTTCGCAGCAGGTCGAGCTGTATGACGAAGAGCTGCGGCGCGAAAACCACAAGGCCGGCGTCGCAACGCTCGACCCGCTGACGCCCGACGCCAGCGGACCGGCGGCAACGATGAAGGCGATCCACCGCGCGGCGCGGCGAGTCGTCCGCGACGGCAAGTTCCTGCTGGGGCTGGGCGGCGAGCACAGCGTCTCCGCCCCGCTGATTCAGGCCGTCGCGGAAATGCACCAACGGCTCAGCGTCCTTCAGATCGATGCGCACGCCGACCTGCGCGACCAGTACCAGGGCTCGCCGCACAGCCACGCCTGCGTGATGCGCCGCGTACACGACCTCGGAATCCCGGCCGTAGCCGTCGGCATCCGCAACTATTCCGCCGAAGAAGCCGGCTTCATCCGCCGCGCCCGCAAGCCGATCGTCCCGGCCCGCGCGTGCCGCGAGCGCAGCGACTGGATCGCGACGGCGCTCGCGCCGCTGACCGACACCGTCTATGTCACGATCGACATCGACGGATTCGACCCGGCGTACGCGCCGGGCACGGGCACACCGGAGCCCGGCGGGCTCGACTGGTACCAGGTCGCCGACCTGCTGGCGCAGCTCGCCGCCGCCCGCACAATCGTGGCCGCCGACGTGGTCGAGGTGCGGCCGATTCCAGGCAACAACGTCACCGAATTTCTCGCCGCCAAACTCCTCTATCGGCTGATCGGGCTGACCGCTCAGTCGAAGCGCTGAGCCCTGCATGAACACGCGGCACGAGCCTCGGCCGCCGGCGCGCCCGATCGGGCGCGTGCTGCCGGCCTTGCTGGGCGCGCTGCTGCTCAGCGCGATCTCCGCGACGGCGACGTTGCTTTTCGTGCGCCAGCTTCCGCTGGGGTCGATGCTGCGAATCGGCAACGCACGGGTACGCTCGACGCTGGAAACCACGGCTCGCGCGCTGACGGCGGAAGCCCGCGAGGGCCTGCTGCTGGCGCAGATCGGCGGGCTGTTCACCGATGGCTGGAAGCGGCCGGCCAACGCCGCGATGCGCGAGAAGCAGATCGGCGACGTGGCGCAGGGCTGCACACAGGTGGGCGTTGCGCGGCTGGTGCAACTCGCAGCAAGGTTGAACACCAGCGCGCAGGCGCTCGTGGCACTGGGCGGCGCCCCGGCGAGCGCCCCGCGGGCCGACTGGAGCCTGGCGCGCCCCTATCTCCAGGGACTCGAAACCCAGACTTTCCGCCACCACCAGTTGATGCTGCGCGCGGCCATCGCGCGGGCCTACGAATCGCTGGGGCTGCGGCCGGGGACGGCGGTCGCGCTGGCCGGTACATATGTCGGCCACGCACTCAATCCGTTCCTTGAATTCATCACGCCGCAACTCGAGCGCCTGGCCGCCGACGCCGAGGCCCGCGGCGACTCAGCGGCCGCCGCCTCCACGCGCCGGGTTCTGGCCCGACTGCTCAAGCAATGGACGCTTGACGCGGGGCCCGCCGGCCTGAGGCTGCTGGCGGCGGGTTTGCTGGCCGGGCATCTGGAGCGGCGTGCGGTCAGCGCTGCCGGCGGCGATGCCGACACGTTGCGCGCGATCGCGGGCGACCTGCGGTCCTGGCGAGCCGCTTGGCGCACGGCCGCCGCCGACCGCCCGGCCCCGGCATTCCAGGTGGCCGACGACATCTCCCACGCCACTCTGCAACAGAGCCGGCTGCTCGGCGTATTCGTCGGCATGATCTGGCTGGCAGTCGCCGCCGGAGTCGCGGCCCTGCTGTCGCTGGCCACCGGCTGGACGCTGCTGCGGCCGCACGCCGTCGTGCCCGGCGGCGGGGCGCTGCTCCGCGGGGGCGGCATCGTGCTGCTTGTTTCGGGGGTGCTGTGCGTCGCGTGGCTGCTGAGTTTCCCGCAACAATCGCGGCTAGACCTGCGCATGGATGTCGGGCAGCTCCGCTACTGGCCGCGATTCGCGATCGCGTCGTGCGTCGGCACGCTGCTGACGATCGGCGTCTTCGCCGGGTGGTTGCGACGGCGAACGCCGGGGCTGCGCCTGGGCAGCGCGGTGGCGCTGGCGGCAGCGTTTTCGTGGCTGGCGCTGTCGCTCTTCGGCCTGCTGGGTCCGGTGGCGCATCGGCAACTGGCGGCGTACGAGGCGGCGCTGGCGGCCGCGTACGCCGACCCGATCGCGTCGGTCGCCGGCCCAGCCGCCGATGCGCATCTCGATCGCCTGCGCGCCTGGGAGCCGTAGCGCCGATCCGACATTTCGCCAGCATCGTTGACCCGCAGTCGGGTGTGAACACCGCGAAGCGACGATCCGCCCGGGGCGTAAAACTCAAGCACGGCGCACCGCGCGGTCCCCCTTTCCCGCTCAGCGCGTTTGACTCGTCAGGCCGCCAGAATCACCGCCGATTCCGCCAAAGGGCGCCTGCGGCCGCCGTTGTGCCGCGGAACGCCGAACCCGACGTTCACGCCCGTATCTAGAATAGCTAGCACGCGTGGAAAGGAACCCAGCATGGCCTTCGAACGCCGGCATATCGAGTTCTTTGGCACCGATCTCGGCCGCGGGCCCGTGCTCAGCGGCGCACCTGAGGTCGCCGCCGTGCAGGTGGCCGCCGCTCTGGCGCAGCTTCGCACCCCGCTGCTGCGCTCCGACAGCGACCTCGAGGCGCACACGCTGTTCATCCGCAGCCTGGCCGACAAGCTGTTTCCCGACCTGGCCAGCAGCATAACGCTCGAAGTCGGCGGCGAAGTGGCCGATGCGATCAGCACCAACTTCATCGACAACAGCGGAGCGTACTCGCTGCTGCACTGCTGGCTGGCGGATGCCAAGGGCGGGGGCGAGACGGTGCTGGCACCGGACAGCGTCACCTGGTCGGGCAACGCCGTCGTGCTCGCGACTCTGACCACGCGAAAGCGCTACATGATCGTGACGCCGACCAGCGGGGTCATCAGCGCCAGCATCAGCTACACCGGCGACTACACGTGGTACTGGGCCGTGGAGCGCAACGGCCGCGTGGTCTATTCCAACGCGCTGAATTTCGCGCTGTAGCCCACACCCGCCGCCGCCAGCAGCTCCCGCGCCGCGACCGCCGGATCATCGGCCGTAGTCAGCGCAGCGCAGACGGCAATCACGTCCGCACCGGCGGCGAACACCGACGCCGCACTCGCCGTGTCAATGCCGCCGATGGCGACGATCGGCAGTAGCGTTTGCTCGCGGGCGTGCCGGAGGAATGCCGGTCCGGCCACCGGGCTGGCCGGCTTGGTGCTGCTGGCGAACAGCGGGCCGACGGCGATGTAATCCGGCCGCTCGTCGAGCGCCGCGTTCAACTCGCCCGCGTCATGGGTGCTCTTGCCAATCAGCACTTCACCGCCCGCCACGCGGCGCGCTTCGCGCACCGGCATATCATGTTGGCCCAGGTGCAGCAGGTCAGCCGAGCACAGCCGCGCGATGTCCGGGCGGTCATTGATACCCAGCAGCGCCCCGGCCGCACGCGTCATCGCGCGGGCCTGCTGGGCGCGCGCCAACAGCTCCGCGTCCGAAAGCGTTTTCTCGCGAATCTGCACGCAGCGAACGCCGGCTTCCAGCCAGGCCGCGAGCGTCGGCTCCCATCCGCGGCGGCACAGCGCGCCGCTCAGCAGCGCGTAGACCCGCGCGCCACGAAAGGCGGCGAGGCGCGGCCCGCGCAGCAGCACGCGCGGCTCCAGCGAATAAAGCCCGTAGCGCAATCGGTCCGCCCACAGCGCCGCGTCCGCATCCATCAGTTTGCCGTACTCGGCGACCACGCGCAGCGCTTCGCCGGCGCGGGCGACGGCGGCGGATACGACCTCCGCGGCGCTGCCGCGCTCCATCTCGCCCAACGACTTCAGATCGCGCCCGACATCGGAATCGACCGCGCGCGCCGCCAGCAGCGCGACGCAGCCGAGCTTCTCCGCCAGCGTCCGCAGCGCATGCCGCAACGACTTGATCTCCGCGGCGGCGGCGGCGTCTTCATGGACGAAGCGGGCGTGCTCCTCGATCACCCGCAGCCCCTCGCGGGCGCGGTTGAGGTTCGCGTCCAGAATCCGCCGAACGCACTCATCCGGTGCAGTCATTCATGTGCCTCGTCCGCGGCCCGCGGCGTCCGGCGGCCACTTGGAGGTCCGCCCCGCAGTCGCAGACCCAGCCGCCAGCTTACCGATCAGGCCGCAAGCCGCGAACGGCGAGGAAACTGTTCTCGGCTTCGAATTCTTCAACGATTGACTCTCGTCCCGCGGCCTTGCGACGCGCGGCATGGGTTTTTCATCGCCGCTGAATCTCCAGGCCGTTCTTGAGCCCTTCCTTCGTGAATTCAAGGTGCGCGGTGACGCTCAGGATGGAATCCACAAGTTTCGCCAAGGGCGCTTCGGGGTTCAGCTTGTTCAGCGTGCGCGGTGCATGCACGAACCCGTAAACGGTCGAGCCGGCCAGGTTGTCAGCGGCGTCGTAGCGATTCGTGCCGCCCGCGGGGCACAGCAGCCGGTGCCCCAGCCAGGTATACGCCGCGTCGTCCGGCAGGCCTTTCTCGAGCAAGCCGCAGCGTCCCAGCAACCAGACGTGCCGCAGGCTGCCCAGGGCCGTCTCCCGCACGGGCTGCGCCAGCACGTAGGAGAGCGCCGGCCGCATTTTCTCCGCGGCGCCAGGCGCCGCAAATACGAGGATGTTGGCGTCGATCGCCGCACGTGGCACGAGCGCGCCGTCAGCGGGCTTCCGGCCGCTGGCCTGCGCATCCACCAGCGCCCGCAGCGCCGCCGCCTGCGTCGAGACGAAGAAACCGTCGCCGATGCTGGCGTAGTACAGCGCCGGGCCGGACTCCGAGATCGCCGGCTGCGACTCCGCCAAGTCGCCGTCGGCCGGAGCGCTGGCCGGAAGCGTCGCGCCCGCTCGCCGCAGCTCCTGCGCGATCTCGCCGCGCGGATCGGGCGCGATCTGCACGATGGTCACGCCCTGGTATTCCGGCAGGTTGTTGAACACCACCAGGTTCGGCGCCGTGCTCTGGATGAACGTGCGAATCCCCACCAGGAACGCCGCCAGGCTGAGCTTGTTGCGACAGTGCGCCCCGAGCACCAGCCGCGCCCGGAACACGTCGAGCCAAGCGTCCTGCCCGCGGCGCTCGTCGACGTCGCCGCCGGACGATTCGTAGGCTACCTCGGCCAGGCGGTTGAACGCGTCGGTGTCCTCGACCCAGAACGTCACCCAGTCTCCCAGCCAGTCGTTGGTCGCATTCGTGCCGGTCAGCATGCCCAGCGTCGTCAGCGCCTGGCCGCGCGTCTGCCCGTCGTTGAGCTTGAACACCAGCCGCAGCAACGTCTCGCGGCTGAAACGGTCCAGCTCGATCCTCACCGGCTCGCCGCCACAGGTGTCCTCAAACTGGTCGTAGGCCGACAGGTCGATCAGCGGGAGGATGCAGGTTTCAAAGCGCAGGTTGGGCGTCAGGCGGATGCGCAGGGCGATCGGGTCAAAATACTCCCGCCAGTAGCTGCTGTAGCGTTCGCGGAACTGGCCGTACTGCTCGGCCTCAGCGGGCGTGGCCAGCGGGCAGCTTCGCTCGATCAGCGGCGTGAGCATATGCAGCGTGCCCTGCGTTTCACTCGCGGCCCGCTGCGTCCCCGCGTCCCACGTAAACCCACCGCCGGCGGGGTCCACCAGGCTGTCGGGGCTGAGGCATCCGCTGCGCGTAAGCGCATCGAGACTGAGCGCCACCGGCCCGTTCAAATATGAATGCAGCATGGCCGCATTTGTCATTAACCGCAGCGAGGCCGCAGCCTCGGCCCGGCGGGCCTGCTTGATGCGCACCTCCGGCCCGACCAGCCGCCGGACGAATGCATCGCTAAGGTAGATCAACCCGTCCTCCTCAGCGTCATCCAGCGGAAAGACGACGGCGCGGATGTACTGATAGTCGGGCGCAGCGGCGAGCGCGGGGATTTCTCCGGCGCGCGCCCGCAACAAACGCTCCAAGCCGGCGCGGCTGTTGGACAGCAGCCAGGCGCCGTCGCACTGGGCCCAGTGCGTGCGCCATGGGCGGTCATCCGTCCCGCGCACCAGCGTACTCAGGATCTCCACGCCGCCGACGGTCGCCCGGTCGATCGCGGGCGCGGGTCCGGCCGGCTGGAGCGCCGCGCGCGAGTCACCCAGGGTCTCCGCCAGCAACGCCGCGATCTTCGGCGTCAGCACGAGCGAAACATCCGAACCATCGAACAGGTAGGGGTCCGAGCCCGTCACAACGACCTCTCCGATCGCGTCGGCGTCGATCAGCCCCTGGACCGCCTCGCTCGAAAGGCCGAGCTGTTGCAGCGTGCGCTGCCGCAGGCCGTAATCCGCGCCGACCGGCTGGGCCAGTTGCAGCAGCGAGCCGCCCCATTGCTCAACCCAATCGAGAAATGCCACGGCCGCTGCCGCCGTCTCGAACCGGGCGTAGTAGTTGTCCGCGGGCACGAGGCGATCCAGCCCGCTGGCCCGCGGCGGGCGGCCGGCCCGCATGTCATCGAACGGGTGGCTCTTGACGCTCACCGCCGGGATCGACTCGATCGGCACTGAGAGCGCCTCCGGGGCCGCAACGGTGCCGAGCACGCGATCGAGCTGAAGCGATTCCTGGATGGCCAGTGCGCCGGTGGTGATGTCGTACAGCCGCTCGGACGAGGGCCGCGTTTGCCAGTTCGTTGCCCAAGCGGGCTGAGACGCCGCCGGCAAGCCGTGCATACGGCGCAACTGGGCCGCGCCGAAGCGGTAGAAACCGGCGGAATCGGGCACGTCGCGGGCCATCAGGTCGAACCAGCGCACCTGAGCCGCGGCGAAGCGCCGTTGCAGATCGGCGGCGTCGGCCGGCTCGGCGCCCTTCAATCGCAGCATGCCCGCGCGCATGCGCCATTCACCCCGCGTGGTCGCCGGATAGCGCAGCACGATCTCAAACGTCTCGCGCGGCGCGCAGGAGCCGACGAAACGCAGCGGATCCAGCCGCAGGGTTTCGCCGTCGTCATCCGAGCGCGGCGGCGCTTCGAGGTAGATCGGGAATTGCCACGCGGGCGCGGCGTGCAGCTCGATCAGCGCCGGCCACTCGCCGAGATGCGTGCTCCAGTTCGGCTCCTCATAAGGCAGCGTCGCCAGATCGTCCGGACGGGGCATCTCGACGGAAAAGAACATCCGGCCGCCGACCGTTGCGGCCTGAATGCGGCGGAATTCCAGCCCGGTA
>CAYOHG010000106.1:0-8773 GCA_964403685.1 uncultured Planctomycetales bacterium | reverse complement strand
CGATGCCGCCGACGATCAGACTGATGCCGGCGATGCTGTAGAACACCACCTTGAAGATGAGGGTCACCTGGCTGATGGCCTGGACGGTCTCCTCGAGCGTCTGGACTTCGAAGTCGTCCGGCTGGCCGGCGCGGATCTTGTGGGCCTCGCGCATCACGCGCGAGATATCCTGCTTGACCGCGTTGAAATCGGCCTCGGGCCGGGCCAGGATCGCCAACGCGTTCAGCCAGTCGCGATTGAAGAACCGATTCAGGCCCGCGCGGATCGGGATATACACGCACTTGTCGGCATTCAAAAAGCCGATGTTGCCGCGCTTTTCCATCACCCCGATCACGCGGCAGGAGGCACTTTGCAGGCGCACGGTCTGCCCGACGGCGTCCATGCCGCCGAAGAGCTCGGCGGCCACGGCCCAGCCGAGGCAGACGAGAATGCCGGTCTCGTCGTCCGACTCCTCCTGATTGAAGACCCGTCCGTTGGTCGCCTTGTAATCGTTGATGCTGAAATACTCGGCCGAGGTCGCGATCACGGTGTACGAATCGGACTTCTGGAAGTACTTCACCATCGCGGCGCCGAAGGACTGGGGCGCCGAGGCGACCACTTGCTCCGGCAGGTTTCGGCGCAGGTACTCCTCGTCGTCGAGCGTCAGCGTCTGGGCCATGCCCATCGGGCGACCCTGGATGCGGGCCGTAGCGGGCTGCACGAAGATCAGGTTCGAGCCGAGGGAGCGGAAGTTGTTCAGCACCCCGTTGGAGGCCCCTTCCAGGATCGACATGCACGCCACGACCGAGCCAACGCCGATCAGCACCCCCAGCGTCGCCAGCAGCGAGCGCAGAAAGTGAGCATCGAGACTGCGCAACGCCGTCAACGCCAGTCGCACATAGAACATCGTCGAATCCCGCCAGCGCGTGTCCGTAGACGCCTCGGGCCGCGCAGCTCGACCTCTTCAATCAGCGGCGAACAACGCGCCAGCCGCCCAGCAGCGCCAGACCCGCCGCCCATTCGAACCCGAACAGCCCGCACAGCGGCAGCAGCGGCGAGCGCGGCTCGCCACCCAGATCGTAGAGGTCCGCGGCCAGCGCGCCCGTCGGGTTCGCCCGCTCGCGCTGGATTTCGTCCAGCACCTTGCCGGCCAGCTCGGCGCTCTCGGTAATGCTGATGACTTCGTTGATCGCGTCCGTCGGCGTGCCCAGCACCGCGGCCACGCCGCAAAGCGGGGCGCTGGCGGCTTCAACCTCCAGCACCGCCGTGAGCGTGGCTCGTTGACCGACAATCACATCGTAAACGAAATCGATCTCCAGGTTGGGCAGCACCAGCAGCAGGAACACCTCGGAACCGCCCAGGACGCCGCCCAGGTCGGACAACACCAGCGAATCCACCGGAAAGGCGCCATCCGCGGTCACGTCGATTTCGCCCGCCGGCTGTCCGATCACGGAGATTGCGCCGGTGAAGATAGCCTCCTCCGCCAACGAGCCCTGCTGAAGGCCGATCGTGACACGGACGGTCAGGTTGGTGCCGGTCAGGTCAATCTCATCCGAATCAGCGAAGACCGCCAGCGCCCCGTCGAGAAACAGCCGGCCGAAAAGCGATTCGACGCCGCCATCGATCGAATCCGCGTCGATCTCGCCGGCCGCGAAACGAATGACGCGCGTTTCCACGACGCGCGTGTTCGATTCGTATCCGATGCGGCTGCTGCGGCTGTTGAGCGCCAGGTTGACGGCGAATTCGCTGGGATTCGGCTCGCCACTGGTCTGCGGATCGGCGAACTGCGCCGCACCCGATGCGGCGGCGGGCGCGTCGGCGTCCGGGCTGTCGAGTCGAACCACGACCTGAATGGGCAGCTCGGTCTGCGAGCCGGGGTAGGAATCAAAGGCGAGATTGCTGTCTCGCGGCGAGCCGTCGAGAAACTCCTGAAGCTCGATGCGGGCACTCCCGCTTACGTCGAGGATTTCCGCCGGTGCGGGCACCGCCGACCCGATCCCGATCGCAACCGCGACGGCGATTATCAGCCGCTGGACGGCGGCACAGCCCCCGGTCCCAGGCGAACACGAAACCGACATGCACTCCCCCTTTGCGGGACGCGACCCGGGCACAACCGGGACATGGCTTCCTATCCTACAGCATAGGCCGCGTCTGGAGGCGTTATCCAAGGCGCTCTTCGAGCCAGCCGGCGACGCCGGCCAGCCCGATCCGCACCTGCTGGAGTGAGTCGCGGTCGCGGACGGTAACGGTTCCGCTCTGAAGCGTCTCGCCGTCGACGGTAATGCAGTAGGGCGTGCCGGCTTCGTCCTGCCGGCGATAGCGCCGCCCGATCGCGCCCTTGTCGTCGAAGAAGACGTTGTAGCGCTTCTGAACCTCGCGATAGAGCTTGTAGGCCACGTCCGGCATGCCTTCCTTGTTCACCAGCGGCAGGAAGGCGGCCTTGATCGGCGCCAGCTTGGGGTGGAAGCGCAGGACGGTGCGCACTTCGGCAGCGCCCTTGTCGTTGGGGACTTCCTCTTCGCGATACGCCTCGCACAGAAACGCCAGCGTGGCCCGGTCCGCCCCCGCCGACGGCTCTATCACGGTCGGCAGGAAGCGGTACGGCGGACCGGCCTTGGCTTTTTCGGCGGCGGCCTTGTCGGCCTTGTACTTCGCCGCGTCCTTCTGCCACAGCTCGTCGTCGAAGTAAGACATGTCCTTGCCGCTGTGCTTCTGATGCTGGCTGAGGTCGAAGCAGCCGCGGTGGGCGACGCCTTCCAGTTCCTGGAAGTCGTCGGAAAACGGGAAGAGATACTCGATGTCGGCGCAAGCCTGCGAGTAATGCGCCAGCTCGTCCTTGCCCTGATCGCGCAGGCGGAGCTTGTCGCTGCGCAGGCCGAGATCGGTGTACCAGCGGAAGCGCGTGTCGCGCCAGAAACGGTACCACTCCATCGCGTGCTCTTCGGCGCAGAAGAACTCGATCTCCATCTGTTCGAACTCGCGCGAGCGGAAAATGAAGTTGCGCGGGTTGATCTCGTTGCGAAAGGCCTTGCCCACCTGGGCGATACCGAACGGCAGCTTGACGCGCGAGGTGTCGAGGACGTTTTTGAAGTTGGCGAAGATGCCCTGGGCGGTTTCGGGGCGGAGGTACACCTTGGAAGCCGCATCTTTCAGAGCACCCGAGTACGATTCAAACATCAGATTGAAGGCGCGCGGCTCTGTGAGACAGCCGACCTCCCCGCATCGGGGACATTTCAACACCGCGAGGTTTTCTTCCGCGGCAACAACAAACGGGACGGGTTTAACAACGAACCGGCCGCCGCCATGTCTCTTGGAGATTTTCTCCCCCGCCGCGGTCGCCAACTCTTTCGCGTCGTCCAGCGAGTCGGCCTCGACGCTGGAATACTCGAATGGATCATCACCTTCCCCGCGAAGGAACAGAACGTGAAACAACTTGTCGGCGCGGAAGAGCCCCTTACAGCCCTCGGTTCGGCATGACACCATCGGATCCGCAAACCCCGTCGCATGCCCGCTGGCCTCCCAGACCTTCGGGTTCATGATGATCGCGCAGTCCAGCCCGACCATCTCAACCTGCTGGCCGTCCGGGCCGTCGGGCGGCGAAGTCACCATGGACTTCCACCACTGTTCCTTCACATTCCGCTTCAGCTCGACGCCCAGCGGGCCATAGTCCCAGAAGCCGCCGATGCCGCCGTAAATCTCGCTCGACGGGAAAATGAACCCGCGTCGCTTGCAGACGGCTACGAGCTTCTCCATCAGGGCACTGTCGGCGGGCATGCGGAATCCTCGGTCGAAACAGACGCGAAACGCGGGGCGGGAACGGTTCGCTCCCCCCGCAGCGCTTCATTCAGCAAGGTGGGAATGATATGTCAGGCCGCCGCGTACGACCAGCGCGCGGCGTCCGCTTCAGCGGCCGGCGCGGCATACCCTTCTCCCGGTGCGTTTCCAGGCGACGCGCCGAGCGCGCCATCCGATTTTTCGCCCGTCGCGGCTCACGCGCCTGCGCCCGGCGCAGTGTCGCCTGGTGCGGCCCGCGCTCGCACGCGTGTTCAGCAGTGGTTTCGTGGGTGCTCGCCCCACATCAGCTTCCGTCGCAGGGCGTGCCAGGGCGAGCGGTGCGGGTTTCGCACCAGCAGAAAATCGGAGGCGAAGCGCGAAATGCGGATGCGGTCGCGGGCGTGGAAGGCGTAGCGTTCGTGGCCGTCGATGACGATCGTCGTGCCGCTGTTGGTGTGCCGGGCCTGCACGCACAGGCAGCAACTGTTGCTCAAAACCAGCGGGCGGAACGCCAGCGAGTGCGGGCAGATCGGCGTGACGACCACCGAGGCGGCGGTCGGGTCCAAAATCGGCCCGCCGGCCGAGAGGTTGTGAGCCGTCGAGCCCGACGCGGTGCTGATGATCAGCCCGTCGCCGCGTACCGCTGCGACATCCGCTTCGTCGGCGGAGACGTGCAACTCGATGATGCGGTACGGCGGGCCGGCCAGCACGACGCAGTCATTGACCGCGACCGTCTCGACGACCGGGCCCCCGTCGT
Organism: uncultured Planctomycetales bacterium; assembly: GCA_964403685.1. Taxonomy (GTDB): domain Bacteria; phylum Planctomycetota; class Phycisphaerae; order UBA1845; family Fen-1342; genus CAYOHG01. The sequence goes on along the minus strand of CAYOHG010000106.1, from coordinate 4,263 downwards.
GCTCGACACGCACGTTGAGCATGGCGCGGCGCGTGAGCGGCAGCTCGTCACCGAAAAGAAAATCGCCCTCGGCTTCGAGTTGCGAGAAGGAGAATTCGGTCAGGTAGCCCACCTTGCCCAGGTTGATGCCGACGATCGGAACCTGCCGGGCCGCCAGCCCATGGACGGCGGCGATCAGCGTGCCGTCGCCGCCCAAGACGAACAGCAAGTCAGGCCGCGCTTCGAGCACGCGCTGGCTGTCGTAGGTCTGCTCGCAGAACACCAACTTGGCGCGCGTGGCCAGCCACGCGCTGAGGCGCTCCAGCAGGGGCGCGACGCTCTTTTTCTCCGGCGAGCCGATCAGCGCGACCCGCTTCATGGGCTGGCTTCCAGAGTGGCGGCGTGTTTTCGAGCGGGCCGGTCGAACCTCCCGAAGTTGCGACGCACCGCACGCGCCTGGGCCGGATTATACCGCGCGGCCGGCGGCGCCCAGAGGCGGCCCGAGCGCTCGCCGATCGCGGGGCGGTTTGACAGCACCCCCGGCTCGCAGAGAATGCCGGCGTGGGCAAGCCACGACGAAACCATCGACGGGCGGGCGTCGCACCGAATCGAATCGAGCTTCTGGCGATCGATCTGGACGGGACGCTGCTCGACCCGCAGGGCGAGTTGCCGGAGCGCAATCGCGCCGCGCTGCACGTGGCGCACGAGCGCGGTATTCGCGTGGTGCTCTGCACCGGGCGGAGCTACACCGAAACGCGGCCGGTGCTGGACGCGATCGGGTTGGATCTGGACGCCGCCGTCACCGTCAACGGGGCCCTGCTGACCGACGTTCGCGCGGGTACCACGATCGAGAGTCACCCGATGGGCTTCGATCTGGCCGACGAATGCATCGATTTCTTCCAGCAGCGCGATTACACGGTCCTCTGGCTGCACGATGCCCGCGCGGCCGGCTTCGACGGCTACGTGCTCAGCGGCCCGCGCCGCCACGACGCGATCGAACGCTGGATGCAGAAGACGCCCTGTGTCATGTATGAGGTGCGCGAGCTGCCGGCCGAGCGCCCCCCGCCGTTGCGGCTGACCATCGTCGACGACACACAGAGCCTGGAGCGCGTCTCGCTCGATTTCGCGCGGGTCTTTCGCGAACGCATGACGCACAACCTGATCGAGGTGCCGCTGTACGCCTTCACGATCATCGAGAGCTTTCGCAGCCCGATCGACAAGTGGTTCGGCATCCAGCGGCTGTGCGAGCGCTTCGGGATCGACCCGCGGCGAACGGCCGCCATCGGCGATGACGTGAACGACCTGGCGATGATCCGCGGCGCTGGGCTCGGCGCGGTCGTCGGAAACGCCCGGGCGAGTGTGCGGGCCGCGGCGGCGGTCCGTGTCGCCAGCAACGAGCAGGCCGGCGTGGCCGAGCTGATCGAACGGATTCTCGACGGCGAGTTTGCGCCGCGCGCCCCACTGGCCCAACCCTAGGATGACGCATGGCGCCGTATGCGCGCGTCGAAGTCGCTGTCATCGGCCTGCTGGGCGTGATCGCCACGTCCGTGCTCGCGTGGCTGGCCGGCTGGTGGGCGTTGCTGGCGGCCCTGCCGGCCGCCGCACTGCTTTCTTTCTATCGCGATCCGCCGCGGCGCGTGCCGCGGCGCGCCGACGTGCTGCTGTCGCCGGCGGATGGGCGTGTCATTCGAATCGAGGCGGGCGAGCGCGACGCGGAGACGGACGCGACGCGCCTGCGGATCGTGATCTTCTTAAGCGTGTTCAACGTACACATCAACCGGGCGCCGTGCGCTGGCCGCGTGACAACTGTCGAACACCGCCCCGGAGAATTCCTCAACGCGCTGAAGCCGGAGGCGACTCAGCGAAACGAATACTGCCGCGCGACACTTGAAAGTGATCCGCCGCTGCCGGGCCCGATCGTCGTTCGACAGATCGCCGGCCTGCTGGCCAAGCGCATTGTCTGCCGGCTGCGGCCCGGCGAGCGCGTCGCCGCCGGTCAGCGCTATGGTATGATCAAGCTCGGCTCGCAGACTGAGCTTTCCGCTCCGTCGTCGGCAAACTGGAAACTTTGTGTGGCGGTCGGCGCGCGTGTACGGGCCGGTGAGACGGTTCTGGCCGAGTGGATTGCCGCCGACGCCCCGCCGATGCGATAAACTAACGGCCATGGTCACCGGGCCGATTCAACGTCGGTTCGACGCGGGCGCGGCTCCAGCGTCGTCCTCTACGCCGGCAGCGGCGCGGGCCCGCCCCGGCCAGTTGCTGATCGCGGTGTTACCCAGCCTGGCGACGTTGGGCAACCTGCTCTGCGGCCTGCTGGCCTGCCTGTGTTGCCTGCTGGCCGTGCGGGCGACGTTTGGCGAGCCCATCGCCACGGCGCGCCACCCCATCCTGATCGAGTTCTTCCCCACCTGGATCGCCGTCGGCGGCTACCTGCTCGTGCTCGCGATGGTGTGCGATGCGCTCGACGGGCGACTGGCGCGGCTGGCGCGGCGGACCAGCGAATTCGGCGCTCAGCTTGATTCACTGGCCGACATCGTCAGCTTCGGCGCGGCACCCATGCTGCTGTTCCTGACGCTTCTGCTGACGGAGCGCGGCGCCGATGGCACGGCCGCGGTGAGCAAGATCGAATGGCGGCTGGGACTCGGCGCCGCACTGGTGTACGTGAGCTGCGCCGGCATCCGCCTGGCGCGCTACAACGCCGAGAACACGCGGAGCGAATCCGCCGCCCAGCTCTTCCGCGGATTACCGACGCCGGGCGCGGCCGGCGCGATGATCGCCGCCCTGCTGCTGCACGCCGATCTGTTGCGCGAAGGCGCCAACGCCTGGGGGGTGGAGTGGGCCAGCGTGGCGCGCTGGTCGCTGGGACCGGCGGCGTTCGTGCTGGCGCTGTTGATGGTCAGCCGGCTTGACTACGCCCACGTTTTCAATCTCTATGTGCGGCGCGACCGCCCGCCGACCGACCTGGTCTGGTTTGCGATCCTGCTGGGCGTGCTCTGGTACTGGCCGGCCGTAGCGCTGGTGCTGTTGGCGCTGCTCTACATCGTCAGCGGCATCGTGTTTCATGGCACGCTGCGGCGTTTCGCGAGCGAGCCGGCTGACACTGACGCGGACTCCGCCACCGACCCCGACCGATGAGCACCGCCCTGCCGCCGTCGGCCGACGTGGCCATCGTCGGCGCCGGGGCCGCCGGCCTGGCCGCAGCGATCTTCGCCGGCCGGCAGCTTCCTGGGCGGCGAATTGTCGCCGTCGACGGCGCGCCCCGCCTCGGCGCGAAGATTCTCGTTGCGGGAGGTGGGCGCTGCAATGTCGCCAACGCCGACCCGCGACCCACCGACTTTTGGGGCGGCAGCCCGCACTTCGTTCGCCGCGTGCTGGCCGAGTTCGACATTCGCCAAACGCGCGCGTTTTTCGAGCAGCTTGGCGTGTCGCTGCACGAAGAACCCAACGGCAAGCTCTTTCCCGACACCAACAGCGGCCGGGCCGTCCTCGCCGCGCTGCTGAGCGAAGCCCGCCGCGTCGGCGTCGAGATCATCACCGATTGCCGCGTGCTCGGCCTGGAGCGCGCCACGGCGGCAGCATCTGCCGTTGACACGGGCACCCGGCTTGCAGGCGTTTGCGGCACGCGCGACCCAAGGCACGTCGGTGCCGCGGATGGCTTCCGCCTGAGAACGAGCTGCGGCATGCTGCCGGCGCGCGTCGTCGTGCTCGCCGCCGGCGGCCGGGCATTGCCCAAGTCCGGCAGCGACGGCAGCGGACACGATCTGGCCCGCAGCCTGGGCCACAACATCGTTGAACCGGTCGCCGCGCTCGCACCACTGTGCCTGGAGGGCAGTTTTCACGCGGAATTGTCGGGCGTCGCGCATGCGGTGGAGCTAGCGCTCATCGGCCCTGGCGAAAAGCCCTTTCGCGTAGGCGGCGCCCTGCTCTGGACGCATTTCGGCGTCAGCGGACCAGCCGTGCTGAACATGTCGCGGCACTGGGAACGGGCGCGCCGCCGCACACGCGCCGCGCGGCTCCACGTCAACCTACTACCTGGGCTGAGCATGGAGACTGCCGAAGCCGAGTGGCTGAGCTATCTGAGCGCCCACCCGCGCGCCGGAGTTGGTTCCGCGCTGTCCTGCTTGGCCGAGCAATCCGCGAATCGACTCGCCGCCGAGGGGGGCTGGGAGAGCTCGGTACGTCGAATCGCGGACTCAGATTGCGGACCGCCCGCGCCGGCGCGGGTGCTCGACGCCATCCTGGCCGAAACGGGCCTTTCGCGAATTCAGCCGGCCGGGCAACTGC
>CAYOHG010000105.1:0-8795 GCA_964403685.1 uncultured Planctomycetales bacterium | reverse complement strand
GGAGTGCCCACACTGGCGACGCCGCCGTAGCCGCTGGCGGGCAGCGCCACCGGCAGCGGCACCGCCGCTCCATCGGCCGGGATCAGGCGGGCGGACACGATCGTCAGGAGGAGGAAGCCGCTGAGCACTCCCAGGAACGGCTCGCGGGCACTGCGGTCGTATTCCGCCGGCCCGCCCGCCTGCTGCGCCAGCATGATCACGAACACGTACGTCACCAGGATCGCGCCGGCATAGATGATCAACAGGGCCGCGGCGAGGAACTCGGCCTGCATGAGCACCAGCATGCCGGTAACCGCGATCGCCACAAGGATGAAGTAGAGCGCGCTGTAGACCGGCCGGCTGTGCGTAATGACGCGGATCCCGCCCCAGGCCGCCAGCAGCGCCAGGCCGGCAAACCAGATTTCCGGCCGCTCATCGGCCGCCCGCGGCAGCACCAGCGCGAGCATGGCGGCAGCGGCGCCGGCGAAGACGATCAGCACCGAGCGCCCGGCCCGAAGCCGCCCGCCGGGCATGGCCAGATACAGCCCCAGCCCGCCGAGCGTCAGCATTGTCACCAGCAGCACCGCGGCCATTGAGCTAGCAGTCCTTTTCGAAGCAGGGTCGGCATCGTAGCGGTGGCGATCGTGGAGTTCCAGAGGCGCGGGCGGAACGGACGGCGGACATCCGGGCATCGCGCGGGCGCGCGGACACGGGCCGTGGTCACGGCAGTTCCTGCTCGCGAGCCGAACGTTCGATATCCTCAAACCGAGCCCGCAACGCCGGCGGAATCGACACGGCTGACCCAGGCGGCGACGGCATTGCCGCCCACGACGGCATACCGAACTCTGGCCGCGTTCAGCGCAGCCGTCACATCCCGCAACCAGCGCTCGACGCGATCTACCGCCGTGACATAGGTTCGAAACGGCATTGCGATCAGTATGCCGCCGATTGGCGCGCGTCTACCGCTGGGAGATATCCCTCGCTGGGCCGTCCCGGAACGGAGTCGCTCGCCGTCCGGTCTCGTCGCGCCGAAGGACGGCTCGGGCAGGTGCGTACCGCGGCGCGGATGGCTACACCTTCGGCGTTGCGGTCGGGTTGGCCACGTTCTTGTCCTGCCCGCCGGTCAGGCCGTAGTCGGTCACGGCCGGGTTCTTGCGCGGCTTGATGTCTTTCGTCTGGTCGAAAACGTGCAGCAGCTTTTCCTTGTCGAGGATCATCTCCTGCCGCGTGCGGGCGACCAGCTCATAGTGCGGCGACAGCTCGATCGCGTCGCAGGGGCAGGCTTCCTCGCACATGCCGCAGTAGATGCAGCGCAGCTCGTCGATGTCGAACTGGACGGGGTATTTCTCGCGGTCAGGCCAGGGGCTCTCGCCGGCGACGATGTGGATGCAGTGCGCCGGGCAGGCCGTGCTGCACATGAAGCACGCCACGCAGGCCACGCGGCCGTCCGGATCCTTGTTCAGCCGGTGCACGCCACGGTAGTTCGCGACGCGCAGCTCGCGCTTCTGCTCGGGGTATTGCGTGACGCGCTGGTCGCGCAGCTTCTTGTTGAACATGTGCCGCAGGGTGGTGCGGAAGCCGTCCACGATCTGCGGCAGGTAGAGCCGCTCGGAAGGCGTCAGCACCGGCTCTTCGACGACGTAGAAATCTGTGTCACGCATAGTCACCGCTGCCTCCGTGCGCTTCCACCGCCGCCGGACGAACCCGCACATCCGGCAAGCTTTCCTGCCGCCCGGTCACAACCTGCCGGCTGCGCTTCATGGCGGCCAGCATGCCGGCCAGGATGATCGCGTTCAGAAACAGGTGCGCCACGACCGACATCGTGTTGTGGGCGACGCTCTTGTCGGAGCGCGGCGTCAGCCCCAGCGCGGCCATCAGCCCCGCGGCGACAACCAGCACCATGCCGAGCGGGATCATGCCCTTCCACGCCAGCCGCATGAGCTGGTCAAAGCGGAAGCGCGGGATCGTCCAGCGCACCAGCATGAACAGCCCGATCAGCAGCGCGATCTTGCCCCAGAAGACGTGGAACTTGATCAGCGCGGCGATCCAGCTCGTGTTCCACCAGGTGACCGCGGCGGTCCCGTCCGTCCCGTAAGAGTACCACGCGGAGAAGGGCAGCGGCGCCCAGCCGCCCAGAAAGAGCAGCGCGATGATCGCGCTGGCCACGGTCATGTGCGCGTACTCGGCCAGAAAGAACAGCGCGAACTTCATCCCGCTGTACTCGGTGTGATAACCGGCCACCAGCTCCTGCTCGCACTCCGCCAGGTCGAACGGGGCGCGGTTCGTCTCGGCCAGCGCGGTAATGCACACCAGCAGGAAGGCGATCGGATGCAGGAAGATGTTCCAGACGCCCGTGGCGGCCTGCTCGTTGACGATCACTTCGGGCCGGATGCTGGCGGCGATCAGCAGCACGACCAGCACGCCCAGCCCCAGCGGAATCTCGTAACTGAGCATCTGGGCCGCCGCCCGCATCGCGCCGTAGAACGCGTATTTGTTATTGCTGGCCCAGCCGGCCAGGACGACGCCGTACACGCTCAGCGAGCCGATCGCGAGAATGTAGAGCAAGCCGATGTCGAGCACCGCGGCCTGCGTAGTGACGCGCACGGAATGGCCGGCGGCGTCGCTCCACGGCCAGACGATCTCACCCGCCCAGGGGATGACGATGAAGGTGCTCATGGCGACGGCGAACGCGACCGCCGGCGCGAGGATGAACACCGGCTTATCGACGCTGGCCGGGATGATGTCTTCCTTGAGGATGAACTTGATGCCGTCGACGATGGGCTGAAGGATGCCCCAGAAGCCGACGCGGTTGGGCCCGTAGCGATCCTGGATGAACGCGGAGAGTTTGCGTTCGGCCAGGATGAGCGCGGCGCAGAGATGCAGAATGAGAAACAGGATCAGCCCCATGATCAGGATGCTGAACCAGAACTGCGATCCGAGAAACGCCTGAATCGGTTCGCGGAAGAACGTCCAGCCCAGCGCCACCAGCCCGACCGGGGCCACCAACAGCATCACGCCCAGCAGCGCAAAAAGCGTGGGGCTGGACAGCAGGCGATCCACGTCCGTGGGCAGCCGGTCGCCGCGGGCGTAAACCGGCCGATCCGACGACCAGCGCTTGTCAGTGAGCATGCTCGGGTTCCTCGCGCGGCGTGAACACCTGGGCGAATTCCGCCGCCAGCGCGGCCATCTTCTCGCGAATCCGGCGCGCGCGGTAGAGGCCGGACTCGCCGGCCAGTTCGGCGAAGAACGGCCCGTCGCCCTTGATTCCCGCCAGCGGCGCGATGGCGCGCTCGAACGGCTGAAGCAGCCCGTCACAGTTCATGAACGCGCCTTCGCGCTCCGCCCAGCTCGCGCCGGGGATCTGAATGGTCGTGTGTGCGTCGAGTCGCGACGCAAAGAGATCGTGCACCACCAGTGTGCCGATAGCGCTGATCGCGGCGGCCACCTCGTCGGTTACCCAGGCATCCGAGTATCCGCCCATGACGTACGCCGCCGAGAAGCGCCCGCTGCGGGCGGCTTCCAGAAAAGAGGGGAAATCACCGGTTGGGCCGCCCAGCAGTTCCAGCACGCGCTGCACGCCGCGGCGGTTGGGGCACTTCTCAGCGCGGATGACGAAGCCCTTGGGAAAGCGCTGGTCCACTCCGACGACCTTCACCCAGCCGAGCGCCAGCGTGGCCTTCGGCGCGAGGCCGCGAATGAAGCGGCCCAGCAGCCAGGCTTCCTCGACGCTCATTTCGGGACTGAGCACCGCCGCGACGCCGGCGCCGTCGTCCTTGCGAGCGGCGGCCCCCAGGCGGTTGCGCAGCTCGCCCGGCAGCGCCTCCCAGGAGAGCGGTGTCCAGGCGCCGCCCTGCCGGAGCCGTGGCTCGCGCAACCGATCCTCGCGGTAGATGAATTTCCAGTCGAAGCGGGCCTCGTCGCTGATCCACCACTGGTTGACTCTTTCGTTGAAGCGCGGGCGCACGCGGTGAACGCCGTGCTCGTTGTGGTCGATCCAGATTGCTTGTCCGCCACTGTCGACCGGGCTGATTGATGGCGTTCTGTCCAGCGTCCAGACGCGCTGCCGGAACAGGAAATCCTTGCTGAGCAGCGCGCCGACCGGGCACAGGTCCACCACGTTGCCCTGCAACGCGTTGGCCAGTGGCTCGCCGGGGAACACGTCGATCTCGTTGCGATTGCCACGCTCGACCACGGCCAGCTCGCCGGTGCCCGCGACCTCGCCGGCGAAGCGCACGCAGCGGGTGCAGAGCACGCAGCGGTCCTGATAGAGCAGCGTGTGCGGCCCGATGTCCTTCTTGGGGTTCTTGTGCTTCTCCTCGACCATCCGCGAGGTCGCCTGGCCGAAGCGCTCGCTGTAGTCCTGCAAGTAGCACTCGCCGGCCTTGTCACACACCGGGCAGTCCAGCGGGTGATTCAGCAGGTAGTATTCCATGACGTGCTTCTGGTTGTCCGCCACGCCCGGCGAGTTGAAGCGCACCTCCATGCCGTCCTTGACCGGCGTCTGACACGACGGCACCAGCTTGGGGGACCAAGCCAACTGGTTCGTGCGCGGGTCCGGCATCTTCATTTCCATCAGGCACAGCCGGCAGCTCGCCACGACCGAAAGGCCCGGGTGGTAGCAATAGTGCGGAATATCAAAGCCGGCCTCGAGGGCCGCCTGGAGCACGGGGATCCCCGCGCGACACTCGATCTCTTTACCGTCGACGATGATCTTCGGCATGGCCTATTCGCCCCCGGCCCAGGCGCCGTAGTGTTCGTGTGACATCGTGCCGCGCTCTCCGTACGTCGCGCGGCCCTGATGCACCGGCAGCTCGTAGGCCGCCGGGTTCGTGCGCCGAATGTACTCGCCGGCCGCGCCGGGTTTCTGGCGGGCGATGTGCTGCTCAAATTCCCTGCGGAATTTCTGAACGACCGTGCGGATCGGGAAGGCGGCTCCGTCGGGCAGGCCGCAGATGCTCAGTCCGGGCATCATGCCCATGTTGTGGGTCACTTCCGCCAGCAGGTCCAGGTCATACGAGCGCGCCGCGCCGGCGTGTATCCGCTGCGCAATCTTGTACATCCAGCCGGTGCCCTCGCGGCACTGCGTGCACTGGCCGCAGGACTCCCAGGCGAAGAAGCGAGTGACGTTGAGCAGCACGGCGCGCATGTCGACGTCTTCGGGCACGACCACCGCCGCCGCCGTCCCGAGCCCCAGCAGGCCGTAGCGGCGTGGATCATCGAAGTCGAGCAGGCAGTCCAGCTCGTCCTGGTCCGCTTTGACGTCAACGCCGCCGTCGGCGGGTCTGGGGAACAGGTCGCCGCGCAGCACGCCCATCGAAAGGCCGCCGGGGAAAACCGCCTTGACCTTCTTGTTTCCGCGCATTCCGCCGCCGAAATCCGGGCTGTAGACCAACTCGCGCACGCTGATTCCCAGCGGGGCCTCGTAGCAGCCGGGCCGGTTCACCGGGCCGCTGATGCAGTACATCTTCGGGCCCTTGGAGTTGGCCGTGCCCACGCTCAGCCACCAGTCCAGCCCGCGCGTGAAAATGTGCGGCAGGCATTGCAGCGTCTCGATGTTGTTCACCACGGTCGGCTTGCGGAAGACACCTTCAACGGCCGGGAACGGCGGCTTGATCCGCGGCCAGCCGCGCTTGCCTTCGAGGCTCTCGATCAGCCCGGTCTCTTCGCCGCAGATGTACGCGCCGGCGCCGCGGTGAATGTAGCAGTCGAGGTCGTAGCCCTTGCCGAGAATGTTCCGGCCGAAGTACCCGGCGGCGTAGGCCTCATCGACGGCCCGCTGGAGAATGTGAAACTGTTCGGTGAACTCGCCCCGCATGTAGATGTACGCGACCCGCGCCCGCGTTGCGAAGCCGGCGATAACGATTCCTTCGAGCACCTGGTGCGGGTCGTTCTCGATCGTGACCCGGTTGCAGAACGTCGGCGGCTCGGATTCGTCGCAGTTGACGCACAGATACGTGATGTCGCGTTCCTTCGGCAGGAACGACCACTTCATCCCGGCCGGGAAGCCGGCCCCGCCGCGGCCGCGCAGATTGGCCTTCTTGACCAGCTCGATGATCTCATCGGGGGACTTTTGCAGGGCCGCCTCGACGCCGCGGTAGCCGCCGCCGGCCTTGTACACGTCGATCGACGTGCTGTTGGGCACGCCGACGTTTTTCATCAGGATGCGTTCGTATGGCATTCGGGGTCTCTCAACCGACCGGCGCTTCGCCCATGGTCAGGCCCGCGGTGCGTCGAACAGCGGGCTGCGCGGATGATCCAGACGGTCATTGGCCGGATCCGCCAGCAGTCGGTCGACGTCCGCCGGCTGGACGCACTTGTGCATTTTCTCGTTGACCATCAGGCAAGGCGCGTGATCGCAGGCCGCCAGGCACTCCTCGCTCATGAACGAGTAGCGGCCGTCGGCGGTCGTGCCGTGGTCCCGCACGCCCAGCTTGGTCTGGATCGTGTCCTGAAGCTCGCGCCCGCCCATCAGCTCGCAGCTCAGACCGCGACAGAACACGATCACCTTCTGGCCCTTCGGGTGCGTCCAGAAGTGCGTGTAGAAGGTGACCACGTCCATGACCGCCGCCGGGGGGACTTCGAGCAGCTCGGCGATCTGCTTCATCGCGCGCAGCGAGATGTGACCGATCTCGTCCTGGGCGATATGCAGGGCCGGCAGCATGACCGCCCGTTTGGACGGGTACCGCGGGAAAAACGTGCGAATCTTGTCCAGCGCTGCCGCACTCAGGCTCGGGCCGAGCCGTTCCTCGGGCAGCGTGTTCCGATCAACGACCTTCCACGACACAGGCTCACTCCGACCGCGCCGCCGGTTACCGGTCCGCCTGCCGCAGGCCCGCGCCGCACCGCAGCGCCCCGCGTGCACGCCCGCACCGAAACAGGAGCGCGTGAAGGTAGCGGAACGCCGAACTGACGTACAGGGTGCTGGCGGAATTGAAACGCCGGCGCGGCGCCCGGCGCCTTCAGCGGCGGGAATAGAACTCGGCGTTAAGCTGCACGAAGCGCTGCCACGGAGCCGGAACGGCGTGGTCTGGATAAATCGCCCGGACCGGGCATTCATCAACGCACAGTCCGCAGTCGATGCACGTCGCCGGATCGATGTGCAGCATCTGCGCGCGGGCGAACTCCGGCTCGTCGGGCCGCGGATGGATGCAGTCCACCGGGCAAACTTCCGTGCAGCTCGTGTCTTTGGTCGCGATGCAGGGTTCCGTGATGATGTGGGGCATGTCGAATCCGCCGCGCACCGTCCGCGGCGCCGGTTGAAATCAGGCCCTCAGCCGCAAACGGCCGCACCGCGCGGCGCTGCGTGAGTGCCAGCGCACCGTTGCGTTCTTCCGTCGGTGAACCGGCCTATACTCCGTCGCGGCCGCCGCGGCGGGCATCTTACCCTGGCGGCCGGGCGTGCAAGGAGCCGACCATGGCCGCCAAGTTCAAGTGGACCGATAGCGAGGACCTGGCCATCCTGCTGCACGAAAAGTACCCCCAGCTCGACCCCCTGACCGTTCGGTTCACCGACCTGCACCGCTGGGTAGTCGAGCTGCCGGATTTCGCCGACGATCCGAAGACCAGCAACGAAGCCAAGCTCGAAGCCATTCAGATGGCCTGGCTGGAGGAGTACCGCGACGCCCGGGATGCCTGACGACCCGGCCGGATCCGGCGGCTGCGTGGCGTCCAGAACCGGATTCCCCGCTTGCCGATGGCCGATAGAATGGACAAATCCTGGAGGCGAGGTGACTTCTCGCCCGCGTGTCAGTACATGCGGAGGTGTGCCGTGATGCCCCTCGTTCGCGTATCGTGGCGCCCGCTGGCGCTGCTCCTGCTGGCTCCCCTGCTTCTGGACGGCTGTCCCGACACCACACCGGCCGGCAGCGATCCGACCGAAATCATCATCGATTCCCCGCTCGGCACGGAGACGCAGCCCGTCGGCACGGGCGTCACCCTGACCGCGCGGGCGCAGGACGATTCCACGCTCGAAGGCGTCACCTACCAGTGGTATCAGACCTATGGCCGCACCGTTGAGCTGACCGGCGCGGACACGCCGACGTTAAGCTTCGCAGCCCCCTCGCTGCCGACCGAGCAGGTCTTGACGTTTCGGCTGGATGTGCGCTTCGCCAGCGGCGAGCTGCGCAGCGTCGAGGTTCAGGTGCGCGTAGCGGCGGATCCGGAATACGGACTCGATACGTCCACGGACCCGAACGACGCCGATGACAGCGATGACAAGTTCCCGCACGTCATCATCAAGACCAGTATGGGCACGATCGAGGTCGAGCTGAACCGCGAGGCCGCTCCGCTGACCGTGAACAACTTCCTGCGGTACGTCGATGATGAGTTCTACGACGGCACGCTCATCCATCGCGTCGTGCCGGATTTCGTGATCCAGGGCGGCGGATTCACCCCCGATCTCGAACAGAAGGAAACGCGCGACCCGATCCTTAACGAGGCCGACAACGGGCTGTCCAACCGCCGCGGCACGTTCGCCATGGCGCGCACCTCCGAGGCCAACTCGGCCACGTCGCAGTTCTACATCAACCTGGTGGACAACTCGCGGCTGGACCCTTCCGGGCCGGACCGCCCGGGCTACACGGTCTTCGGTGAGGTCGTCAACGGCATGGATGTGGTGGATGAAATCGTGCTGGTGGATGATAACAGCAGGGATAAAACTGTGGAGGTAGCCCGGAAAATCGGCATCAGGCACATCATCAGGCATGAGCGCAACAAAGGGTATGGGGGCAATCAAAAAACCTGTTACAAAAAGGCATTGGAGCTTGGCGCTGACATTGTGATTATGCTTCACCCTGATTATCAATACACGCCCAGGC
>CAYOHG010000104.1:0-8835 GCA_964403685.1 uncultured Planctomycetales bacterium | reverse complement strand
GGCCAGACCGGATCGCCGGGCCGCAACTCGCGCAGGATCTCCAGCGCGTTGGCGGCCTGCCCCAGTTCCAGATACCAGGCGGCCAACTCGGTCGCGACGGCGGTGCGGTGGGCGCTGAGCGGCCGACGCCAAAACGCCTCGCGCAGGGCCTGAACGTCACCGGTGCGGCGGGCGGCTTCGAGCGTGGCGGCGACACCGGCGTCGTAGAGCTGCTGGACCATTCGGACGCCGGCAGGCGAGAGCTGGCGGAGCAGTCGCTCGCCCTGCCGCCAGGCCGGGTAGAATGTCGCGGACGCGGGCAGCGGTATCAGCCCGTCGCGCTGCGCGTAAATCTGCTCGATCAACTGAATGGCCAGGCGATCGTCGCCTGACTCGATCGCATCAATCGCTCGACTGGACAGCAGGATGGATTCGTTGCTGACCGGCAGCGTGGCCGAGGAGCGCAGCTCATTGCCTTCGGGTGGAGCCTGTCCCTGCGCCGCCGCTGGCACGAGCAGCGCCACCGCGCACGTGAACGAGCGAATCCAGCCGACGTGAGCCACCGGCATCCTGTTTTCCCCAGCGCCGTCGGCGTTCATCGCCGCCGGGCGGTGTGCGGGTGCTGCGCAGGCGACGCCGAGTGCCGGGCGGAAGGCGCGTAGCACTGCCGTCGCTGTAAGCATTCTACGCGGGGTCAAGCACAGGACATGCCACGGACGCGGCTTCGGTCCGAACCCGGCTGGCGTCGCGCCCGCTGAATCGGTGCACCGGCGCGACGCGCAATCTCGGCCACGCGCGTGGTAGGCGCTGCGCGGAAAGTACCGCGCAATACTCGCAACCGGCCGGTCGGCGAATCAGGGAACGCCCAGGCCGCCGAAGATCGGGTCGTCGGCGGCATCACAGAAAGGCGGGTATGTGCAGAAGGGGTCGATATCGACGTTGACCCCGGGGCCCTCGTACCCGCTCGTGAGGAACTCGAAGACGGTCGGATCGCAGGCGAGAATCGTCGTGCAGGGGTTGAAGCCGCTGAGCAGATTGGTCAGACCCTGCGGCGAGCAGCCGTTGATCCAGACGAAGCTGGATCCGCCGACGGCCAGGGGCGCGGCGTAGCGGAGCATCAGGCGGCGAAAACGATTCATCGGCGTCTCCACGCGGGGCGTCAGGGAACGATCGGGCAATCCCACAGCAGGACAATCGGGTCGCACAGCGAGAAGAACGTGCCCGACTCGCAGTTCAACACGGAGCAGAAATCGAACGCCTCTGTAGCGAACTGCAGGCCGTAGTTGGCACAGCCGGGGTTCTGAAGAAGCACTCCGGCCAGCAGCGCCACCGCAGCCGCAACCAGTCGAGCCGTTCCGCTTTTCATGAAACCGAGTCTCCCTTGGGCAGGTTCTCCCGGCCGAACTATACGCGCAAACCAAGTGCCTCGGCAAGCATGATCGGGCCGGCCGGACCCCGTCGGCGGACTTGCACAGGGCCAGCCTGGGCCTCGCCGTGAAACCGCGCCGGCGGGCGGACTTCCCGCGTCGCTTACGCGGCGAAGATCCGCCGAATCTCGCGCTCGTTCACCGGCCGGATGATGCCGCGCTCGGTGATGATGCCGGCGACCAGCTCGGCCGGAGTGACGTCGAAGGCGGGATTGTAGCAGCGGGCCCCCGGGGCGACGAATTCCGGCCCGAAAGCCGAACGCACTTCCGCCTCGGCGCGCTGTTCGATCGGGATCGCGGCTCCATCAGGAGTGTTCAAGTCGATCGTGCTCAGCGGCGCCGCCACATAAAACGGAATCGCGTGCCGGGCCGCCGCCAGCGCCGCCGAATACGTGCCGATCTTGTTCGCCGTGTCGCCGTTGGCGGCAATGCGATCGGCACCGACGATCGCGAGCTGCACCTGCCCGCTGGCCATGAGACTGGCGGCGGCCCCGTCGCACAGGACAGTCACGTCGATGCCGGCGGCGGCCAGCTCGAAGGCTGTCAGTCGGGCGCCTTGCAGCAACGGGCGGGTCTCGTCGGCGAAAACGCGGAACTTGCGGCCCTGCTCATGAGCGACGTACATGGGCGACAGCGCCGTGCCGTAGGCGACGGTCGCGAGCGAGCCGGCGTTGCAGTGCGTGAGCACGCCGGCGCCGTCGGCGATCAGCCCGGCCCCGTGTTCACCGATGCGCCGGCACGCATCAGCGTCCTCCCAGGCCATTTGTTGGGCCTCGGCGAGCATAGCCGACCAGGCGATCTCCACGCCTTCCGTCCGCGACTCGGCCACCCGCGTCACACGCCGAATGGCCCATGACAGGTTCACCGCCGTGGGACGGGACGAATCCAGATAGGCACCCACCTCGCGGACTTTGGAGAGGAACGCATCGCGCGACAGGCCGCGATGCGGTCGTGTGCCAAGGCACAGCCCGTACGCGCCCGACACGCCGATTGCCGGCGCGCCGCGCACGCAGAGCTCGCGAATGGCCTGATAGACCTCCTCGGCCGACCGGCAGATGCGCACCTGCACCTGCCGCGGAAGCAGCGTCTGATCGAGCAGGTGCAAGGCTCCCTCGGCATCGCCGATCCACTGAAGCGTGGGTGGCAGTTTGCCCGACAGACAGCGCGTGTTGGCGATCTCCATTCACCCGGCCTCCCCGCAGCTCGCCGGCGGTGCGGCACCGACCGGCGAAGGGGCGCTTGTAATCGAGGCCGCCGCCGGCCGCCAGTCATCCTCGACGACCCGAATGCCGACCCGGCGGCGTATGATGCGCGCCGCTACCCAACGTACGCCGCTGGAGGGAACCGTGGACAAGCTACCTACCGGCCGCCCGGTGGTCGGTCGACGACCGGATTTCGGGGCCGTTCCGATCGATCAGCGGCTAGGCGTCGGCGTCGTCGGCCTGCACGAAGGACAGACGCTGCTCGTCGCGCTCCAGCAGACCGGCTACTGCCGGGCCGTCGCCGCCTGCGATCTGGCGGAGGAGAAACTCGCGGCGGCGCGGCGCCTCCAGCCGGACCTGTTTCTCACCAGCCGCTATGACGAATTGCTGAGTCGACCGGACGTGCACATCGTTGCCATTTACACCCCGGACGCACTGCACGCGGAGCAGATCGCGGCGGCGTTCCAGGCAGGCAAGCACGTCATCTGCACCAAGCCGCTGGTCAATGACCTCGCGGCGGGGCGCGCGTTGCGCGACTTGCAGCGAAACACGGGCCGGCGCTTGCAGGTGGGCCAGAGCACACGCTTCTTCGAGTCCTTTCGAAGGCAACGGGCGCTGGCGGACAGCGGGGCGCTGGGGCGAATCGAAGTGCTCGACGCGCATTACAACCACCGCATGGACTGGTTCTACGACAAGAGCCCCTGGTCGCTGGCCGAGACCGACTGGGCGTTCCTGGGCCTTTCGCATCCCGTCGACCTGGTGCGCTGGTACCTGGGACCGATCCGCCGCGTACACGCCTTCGGCATGCACACGGCGTTGGCGCGGCGCTACAACGTGCGCGGGTTTGACGCGTACGTCGTGAACCTGGAAGCCGACGACGGCCGCCTGGCGCGGGTGCTGGGAAACTACGGCGTGACGGAGCTTCCGACCGCCCGCTCGATGATCGAGTGCCTGCTGATGGGCGAGCGCGGCACGAGCCTGGCGAAGTACCCGGAACTGGAGCATTGCTGCACGGCCGCGGACGGCAGCGAGCTGCATGAGGATTTTCATCACGCCTTGACGGGCTATTACTTTCGGCACGAGTTGAAGGGCATGCATTACGGCGAGTTCGCCAACTACGCCGACACGTTCGCCCGCGCGATCCTGACAAGCGCACCCAACGCGCCCGACCTGGAAGAAGGCCTGGAGACGATCTGTGTACTCGAGGCGATCCGCCGCTCGGCGCAGCGGGGAGAGACCGTCGAACGCGCCGCCGTGCAGGCCGAGTACGGGTTGTAGCGCCCGGCCGCCGGTGGCGGAGCGAACGGCCGGCTACTCGTATCCAGCCGGGACCACCGTCACGTACTTCAGCCGCAGCCCGAGCGAATTCGGATATCCCGGGTCGATGGACTTCAGCGGCATGGTCTCCGCGTGCGAGTCGAAGAAGAGCGCATTGAGACCGCCCGGGTGCCGCTGGTCGTTGCCGATGCGCGGATTACCGCCGAACGGCAGCATGGACGTCAGGAAAAAGTGGTGGAAGCGGAATTCGTCCTTGTTGCCGCCCTCGGTGAGTGACTTGTGCCCTTCGGTGACATAGATCAGGGCGGCGGTGGATGTGACGTTGCCGATTTCCTCGATCTTCGAGAGGCCGGTGTAGCCGGTGCTGTCGCCGTCCTCGCCCTGGAAGGCGCCCTCGGGGTTCCATTCGAGCGCGGTGTCATAGTCGATGGCGCCTTGCGTGTAGGGAATGCCGGTCGCGTTGGCGACAAAGTCCAGCGCCTGTCGCTCATCCGGGAAGTCGGGGCACTGGTATTGCGGGATCGACAGGAACACCGGGATCAGCTCCGGCTGCTGGATTTCGTCCCGGGGCGGAATGTGCCCGGTGTAGCCCATTTCGCGCAGGATCGCGGTGGCATACGTGCCGAACTCGTCGGAGCCCTCCGCGGTGGTGTAGCCCATGATGCCACGCGGAATCCAGCCGGTGTTGTTCTCGGCGTAGAGATAGGCTGACTGCCCCTGCGAACGAATGTTCGATTTGTCCACGAGCTGGCGCGCGATCAGCCGGGCCTGCTGCAGCGCTGGCAGCAGGATGCTGATCAGCAGGGCGATGATCGCGACCACCACGAGCAGCTCGATCAGCGTGAAGCCATGTGATGAGTAGTGCGGGCAGCGACGACGGGACATGGAGAGAATCTCCTCATTCAGGGCATCGACGTGCATCAACGCGATCACACCCGCCCGACGGGGCGCGTGGACCGCGGAGCTTTACTTCGCGCCTCAATCAACCCAGGCCGCCCTTCCTTGAAGGTGCTGACCGTGATCGATCGGCGCCGACCCGAACGCCGGTATGCGCCGAGACATGCCAGGCGGCGCGGGCCGGCGGGCGGGAGCGCTCGCCGCGCTACTCGTAGCCCGGCGGCACAACCGTTACGTACTTCAGCCGCAGCCCGAGCGAATTCGGATAGCCCACGTCAATCGTCTTCAGCGGCATCGTCTCCGCGTGGCTGTCGAAGAACAACGCGTTCAGCCCACCGGGGTGGCGCTGATCGCTGGCGATGCGCGGATGGCCACCGAACGGCAGCATGGACGTCAGGAAGAAGTGGTGAAACCGGAAATTCTCCTTGTTGCCGTTTTCGGTCAAACCCCGGTGCGCCTCGGTGACGTAAATCAGGCTCGCCGGGCTGGCCACGTTCGCAATCTCTTCGAGCTTGGAAAGCGAGGTGTAGCCGGTAATCTCCCCGCTCTCACCGCGGAAGTAAGCGTCCTGGTCCCACTCGACGTCGGTGTCGTAGTCGATCGCCTCCTGCGGGTATGGAATGGCGGTGGCATTGGCGACGAAATCCAGCGCCTGGCGGTCGTCCGGAAAGTCCGGGCACTGGTAGTACGGAATGCTCAGGAAAACGGGGATGAGCCAGGGTTGGCTCGCGCCGCTGGGCGGCAGCGCCGGCTGGTGGCCGGTGTAGCCGAGATAGCGGGTCAGCGCGGTGGCGTACGTGCCGTATTCGTAAACGCCCCAGCCGAGGATGCCGCGCGGAAAGAGCCCCTGGTAATCGTCGGCATAGATGTAGGCCGCCTGGCCCTGCGAGCGAAGGTTGCTCTTGTCGACGAGCTGCCGCGAGATCGCCCGCGCCTGCTGCAAGGCCGGCAAGAGAATACTGATCAGCAAAGCGATGATCGCGACAACCACCAGCAGCTCGATCAGCGTAAAACCTGGCGCCACGCGCCCCACGTTCGAATCCTTGTCCCGCATCGGAGCACCCTTTCCTTCCACGGAGCCGGTCCATCCACGCGACAACCTCACCGCAGCGACCGCCTACTCGTAGCCGGGCGGAACCACCGTGAAGTACTTCAATCGCAGACCCAGGGAATTCGGGTAGCCGGGATCCAGCGTCTTGAGTGCGATCGTCTCCGCGTGCCCGTCGAAGAAGCCCACGTTGAGGCCGCCGGGGTGCCGCTGATCGTTGCCGATCCGCGGCAGGCCGCCGAACGGGAGCTGCGACGTCAGGAAGAAGTGGTGGAAGCGAAACTGGTCCTTGTTGCCGTTCTCGGTCAGGGATTTGTGGCCCTCGGTAACGTACGTGATGCCAGCCGGGCTGGTCACGTTGGCAATCTCCTCGAGCTTCGACAGCGAAGTGTAGCCGTCGCCCGTACCGCCCGTGCTCTGAAAAGCGCCCTCGGCGTCCCATTGCAGGTCGCCCTGGTCCAGATCGATGGCGCCCTGGGTGTACGGGATACCCAGCGCGTTCCAGACAAAATCCAGCGCCTGGCGCTCGTCCGGGTGATCCGGGCACTGATAGAACGGAACACTCGAGAAAATCGGGATCAGCTCCGGCTGGGCGTTACCGCCCGGCGGCCAAGGGGGCACGTGTCCCTGGTAGCCCAGGAACGGCAACAGCTTGATGCCCGCCGTGCCGTCTTCCGACAGCCCCTGGGCGGCGTACTTGTCGTCGACATAGATGATGCCGCGCGGCATGAACCCGGCGTGCTGCTCGGCGTACAGGTAGCCGGCCTGCACGATCGAACGCACATTGGACTTGTCCACGAGCTGCCGCGCCAGCTTGCGGGACTGTTGCAGCGCGGGCAGAAGAATGCTGATCAGCAGCGCGATGATCGCCACTACCACCAGCAGCTCGATCAGCGTGAAACCGCGCCGGGGGGACGGTCTAGCCGTCCTTGCGTGCCTTGCATGCATTGCGATGTTCCTTGCACCAGACTTCGTGAAGAATTCATAAAGATGACAGCACGATCAGACGCTGGACCGACGAAAAGACGGTTTCGGCCCCTCGCGGGACCGATCATGACGCCGGCCCGCCACAGATTACCCACAGTATAACTCCCGCATCTACCGGAGCAACCCGATCCGCGGAGGTGTAGACGCAATCTGGATGGTCGGCGACCGCCCGGCGGGACGGGAATACCCCAAGGGAAAGAACGACGCCGCCCCGGCGATCGCATCGGATCGACGGGGCAGCGCGGCTGCACTTCGAACGATTTACGTTCGGCGACCGGCCGATAGCCCGGCCGCTGCGGTCTACTCGTCGTCCTTGATGATCTCGACCTCGATCGCGTCGTCGGTCGTACCGCCGTCCGGCGCAACCACGTGAACTTGCATGGTCTGCTGGCCGGCCGCAGCCTTGTGCGCCTGGGCGAGATTGCGGAAGAACTCCTTCATCTCGTCATTCGTCAGCAGGCCGTCGCCGTTCGCATCCGCGTCGGGGTGCTGCTTCAAGACCCGGGCGCGGGCCTGCGTCATGTGCGCCTCGACAAACGCGTCGCGCTCGGCGAGCGTCAGCACGCCGTCGCCGTTGGCGTCCGCCTTCGGATTCAATTGCAGGAAGAGCGTCAGCGGTGCGCTCTCGACCACCGGGACGTAGCCGGCGACTTCCACCGCCGTTGGCGTCGCGTCGATGCTGCTCAGCAGCCACTCCGTCGCCGGGGCCGGCAGCTTGATGTTGAACATCCCGCCGGCCTCTCCGTCGGCCGGGGTCCACCCCGCGTGGCGCATGCGAATCTGCATGTTGTCCGCGCAGCCGGTGACCGAGCCATCGGCGTTCTTCTGAATCCCCGTGATTCGGATTTCCTTGCCGTCGGGAGTCTTGACGACCTTCTCTTCTCCAAGCTCGCCGGGATTCAACACGACGACCTTGTGTTCACCGGCGTCCGCCGCAGCGCCGTCGTTTGTTCGAACGATGACCCGGGCTTCGCCGGTGCCGGCGGCGTCGCCGACCTTGCGGACGAAGACCTTGTGGCCACCAGCGCTCGCGTGGGCGGCGGCGCCGTTCGCCTGGGCCGCGGCCGCCGGGTCGAGCATAACGAGCACATCGTGTTCGGGCGCCGCGCCCGCGGCGCCGTCTGGCCTTGCGACCCTCACCATTGCGTGCGCGACACCGCCGGGGGCGGCGTCCGCGTGCAGCCAGGCCGGCCGATCGACGAACATCGGCGCGATCACCAGCAGCGAAGCTTCGGTGACGTCGAGCTTGCCGTCGGCGTTGCGGTCAGCCTTGGGGAACTGCGCCAACACAGCCGCAGCGTCGCTCATGGCCAACGCGACCAGGTAGGCGTCACGCTCGGTCCGTGTCACGGCGCCGTCGGCGTTCGCATCGGCGGTCGGGTGGTTCGCGAAAAACTCGTCCAGCGTCGGATCGGCGCCGTCGCCGTGCCGGGCCGCGACGAAGACGTGGTGATCTTCATTCTGGGCATCGCCGCTGGATTCCATCAGCACGATCGCGTCGGGCGGGAGCTGCTCGAGCATGAACATAGGCGGCATGTCTGTCTGCCAGAGCACGTCCTCCGGCCCGCCGACGATTTCGCACTCAATCTGCTGTCCGCCTTCCGAAGACGTGCGGACGACAACCGTCTTGGGCTGCCCGTCAGCCGCCGGGCTCTGGGGCACCAGCTCCCTGGCCGGTAGGGCCGCGTTCGCGCCGGTCAGCACGAACCCGGACCAACCCAGCAGACACGCGGCAGGCAACCCGAACGCGATACGCCCCGCGCGCCGGCGGGTGCCAATGCTCAGAACCATCTCGATTCTCCTCTCAACGTGGGCCTTGTCGATAGCCATCGCGGCCGGGCGATGCGCAAACCATCCGCCTCGAACCGGACGCGCCGCTTCCAGAAGGCAGCGGGCGTATTGCGCCGGCGAGAGCCGACCGCGACGAAGGGCCCCTTCGCGCGACGCGCGCCGTCGCTCGGCCACTGCAGAAAGGCAATGATCTCCGCGCTGTTGAGCCGGCGATCCACAATCGTCG
>CAYOHG010000103.1:0-8858 GCA_964403685.1 uncultured Planctomycetales bacterium | reverse complement strand
CGCAAAAGCCGTCGCAATGGCACCCGGCATGCTACCCATCCGCGAACGTAGAGCGACGGGTCGGAAACCAGCCATACCCGAAAGAGCCGGCGCAACGCACGTGCCCGCCAACGCGAGCCGACCGGATGCCCCCCCGTAGCATCCGGCCGGTTTCTGCGCCTGAGTGCGCTGTCGTCCGTGCGATTCCGCTCAACGTTGTCGCCGGCTGGCTTGCGTCTCGCGCCGCGATCAGCGCGACGGCCATGAGCATCGGCGGCGGCTCGTCAGCAGGTCGTCCCGAACACCGTGAGCATCATCGACAAATCGATCAGATCGATGTTCCCGTCGCCGTTGATATCGCCGTCCGCGGGTCCGCCGGTGCTCCCGAAGTGCGTCAGCAGGATCGAGAGGTCGGAAAGGTCGATCACGCCGTCGTTGTTGAGATCCTCGGGGCAATCGGGAGCCTGGATCACCTTGAGTCGCAGGCTGGTCGCGCCGTAGTTGATGTCCCAGGCTAGTCCGCTGGTCAGGGTCGGCAGCAGATGCGTAGTGAACTGGCCGACGCGCCAAGCCCAGCCCACTGGAAAAAAGGTGTCGCCGAGGGCCGGCACGTAGCCGTCGGTCAGCCGTACATCGAGTGTGCCGGCCAACGTCGCCGCGCCCTGCACGGTCAGCGCCCCGAGTCTGTGAGTGCGACCCTTATGTTGCGCCAGTCCCTTCCGCCCCGAGCCAGGCACAGCCGGTCACGGACGCGCGGTCGCCCGGCGTGTCGGCAGCCGTGCTCGGCTGACTCAATGACATATCCCTGAATGTCAAGCGGGAAGTGCTCTCGGAGTAGCTAGCTGTCGTCCGCTTGCCAAGCGCATTTTGGAGACCGGCGCAACGCCGACCGAAGGCAGCCGGTTCAAGTTCACGATTCTGTATCAGAGCGGTGCGCGCTTCAGGTCGTGACGAGCAGTGCGACGCACGACCTGCAGCCCCCAGGTGCGTTTCGCTCGACACCATGCGCCGAACGGTATAATGACCGCGCCAACAGGAGCGCGCATGGCCAGGTCCGTCGAAAAGTCCACGAAAGCCGGGGCGACGGGAGCCACTGGCAAAACCGCACCGCGATCGCGCTCGGCGATCCACCCGGACATCCTCGCCTACAACACGGCACAGTCCGCCGGCGAGAAGCGCATCTGCGACGCGCTGGCGCAGGCGATCCACCGATCCCTGCGGAACGCCGAGAACAAGATCTGGCACCGGCACCCGGTGTGGTTTCTGGACGGCAATCCGATCGTCGGCTACAGCAAGCTGAAGGACTGCATCCGCCTGTTGTTCTGGAGCGGCCAAACGTTCGATGAGCCCGGCCTGGCAGCGGAGGGCAGCTTCAAGGCGGCCGAAGCGCGGTACACCTCGGAAGATCAAGTTTCCGCGAAGGATCTCAAGCGCTGGCTGGAGAAGTCCATCGCGATCCAGTGGGACTACAAGAATATCGTGAAGCGCCGGGGCAGGCTGGAGCGGCTGAAGTAGTCGGCACTGGCGCTTGGAAGCTTGCCCCCTCTTCTGCAATGGAAACGACACGCCTTCGTCGCCCGCCGGGTGTACGGGCGTAGCTCGGCGCTTCGACGGCGGGAGTCGAAGCGCGCCCGACCTGGCTGGTCGCCGACTGGGGCGTGTAGGCTTCGCCCGTCAGCCCTCATCCTCCGCCTGTGGGCAACTCAGGCTCTTGCTGTACATCCCCGACCGATCAAAGCAGCACGGGCGGCGCTTGCCCTTGGCCAGCATGTCGCAGGCGGTTGCGATCCGCTTCACCCGCGTTTCGGGCCGCTTGGGCGAAGTGATCCAGTGAATGAAATCGCGGCGCGCCGCGGGCGTGATATCCGACCACACCTCACGCACCTTGAGCGGGGCGGCCGCGAGCGCCTTTTTCAGATCGGCCGGCACTTTCGGTTCCGGCTCCTCGGCCAGCGGCGCGACTTCCAGCGTAACCACGTCGCCCGCGTTCGCATCCGCCGCTTCGCGCAGCTTGCCGTCCACTTTCAGCCAGTGCCCGCCCTGACCGTCCGGTTCGAGCGTCGCGCGAAAGGCCCGGCCGTTGAGCGTGCCTTCAACGGTCACCTGTCCGCGCGAAGGAAGCTTGGCGCTGGCTTCTGTCGGCAGGTTCAGAAAGGTCCAGCCGACGGCCTTCGCGATCGGGCGCCCTGCTTCAGCAGTCGCCTTCGGCCGCCGGAGTGTCGCACGGAAGCTGATTTGCGCGGCGCTCGTGTCATGGTCGAGCGCGTCTGTACGCGGAGCGAACGTCTTCGCGGGGGTCTTGCGCTCGGCGGAGCTGGCTCTTGGCGGCACGGACGATCTCCTGGCTGAGCTTGCGAACGGCCGCGTCGCCGATCGGTTTGCACCGCGTCGCCGTATCAATCGAGCGCTCGCGGAGCGTGTAGCGCTGATTCGCCGGCGGCATGCCGGCTACACCCGCGCACCACCCACCGGCGTTGGTAGAGGTCGCAGCCGAGGTCCGTTACATGATACCGTACCGTGCCAGGCCCGCCCGAACCCGCCTCGCAAGTTTCAGGACACAGCCGAAGGCGGCTGTGCTCCATGCGTTGGGGGACAAACACAGCCGCGCGCGGCCCCGCGCGCTTTGCGGCCTCGCATAGGGGCGAAGCTCAGGCATTTGCCGGGATGGTCAACCTGAATCAGCTCGGTTATAGAAATCCCCGAGGTTGGTTGATCGCACATCTCATCTTCGGTCTGAGCCAGGGAGCCCATCGTGTCCAGCAAGTCGCCGGTCCGCAGCCATTTCGTTTCACCGGCCGTCCCGTTCGGTCGAAGGGCGCTGCACGAAGGCCGCATCGCCGCGCTGGCAACCGCCGCCGTCGTGGTCTTTGCCACCGCCGGCGGTCTGGTCTTCGCACTCAGCCGGGCGATCGACGACCCGCCATGCGATCCCGATCCCAATGCGGTGTCTTGCTGTGAACTGGAAGGCGGCGGCGAGTTCTGCGATTGTGACGGCGATTGCGTCCACGACTGCAATCAGGTCTCTCACGACGGGAATCCCACCGATGCGGACTGCGATGGAGATGGGTACGTCGATGTATGCGAGCTGACTTACCCGGAACCGAACGTCAGCAACGAACCGCATTGCGGCGAGCCGCCGGCCGATTCGCCGTGCCCGCCGGGCTTCGGCGACTGCGACGACAACGGCATTCAGGACCACTGCCAGATCGATATCGATCCGGGTACCGACACCGACTGTGACATGCTCCTCGATTCGTGCGAAATCGCCAGTGGTGGTTCGCCCGACGACACCGACTGCGATAACAGCGGCGGGGTGGACGCCTGCGAGATCGCGAACGGCGGCTCGCTCGACTGTGACGAAAACGGCGTGCCCGACAATTGCGACATTGCCCAGGGGACCAGCACCGATTGCGACGGCAACGGCGTCCCGGATCCATGCGACCTCGCGGGCGGCGGCGGCGCCGATTGCAATGGCAACGGCGTTCACGATGCGTGCGATGTTTCTGACGGCGGCGGCAGCAACGACTGCGACGAAAACGGCATTCCCGATGAGTGCCAGACGCCGATGCCCGGCGGTGGCGACGACTGCCCGACGACGGGTGACTGCAACGGCGACGGCATTTCCGACGAGTTGCAGTGCCATTCGGACGACCCGTTGCTGGGAGACTGCAACGGCAACGGGGTATCCGATGGATGCGAGGCCAGCGCGGCGAACCCGGATTGCGGTAACGACTGCAACGAAAACGGGATTCCGGACAACTGCGAGACGTCGTTAGATCCGAGCGACCCCAATTCCCCCGCGGTGAACGACTGCAATGACGATGACGTACCCGACGAGTGTCAGGTAGCGACCACCCAGCCCACCCAGGCCGATGTCTTCGATCCGAACGAGCCGGATGATCCGAACGCCGTCGATTGCACACCGCCCGACACAGATTGCAACGGCGACGGTGTGATTGATGAGTGCGAGGAACCTAGCGGCTGCCTGAAGCCGAAGCCTTCGCTGGTGATCGCGGGCCGCGACCCGAACGAGTGCTGCCAGTACGTGGCTGCCTATCACTGCGACCCGGTGACCGTTTCAATCGATCCCAATCATCCCGGTGGCTGCGTGGTTGATCCTCTTGGAGACGATGCCTGTGGCTGGTCGTGGTATCGCCTCTGCGACTGCACACTTCCGGGCGAGGTTGGAGTGATCGCCAGCGCCGAGAGTGACCCGAACTGCTGGACGCGTGCCACCTTTGAGCCCTGCTTTGCTCCGACGGACCCGCTCGTCACGCAGCCGGACATTGCAAACGGTTGCGAATTCTGCATGTCCGTCGTGCACTGTTCCCTGGGGCCGCTGAACTGGACCGTCTGGGGCTACCCACCCGCAAACGGCGATCCGGAGCTGCTTTACGAAGGCGTCAGCGCGGACATTAAGCCGCTGAATGAAGCGCAATTCACTCACACTGTCTGCCTCACCTCGGAGTGGAAGCCATTTGAGGCCATTTCCTTCACCGTCTGTCACCTATCCGGTCCGGAGCAACCCGGGTGCTGCCTCGAGTTTTCCGCGCTCATCGAACCCGAAACGCCTGAGATCCTGAATTTCGCCAAGCCCGATGATTACTGCGAAGTCGAGGTGACCGCGCAGCACTGCCGCGACCTGGACTGGTCGATCACGTCTCCCAATCACGCCAACTGCCCGGAGTCCATGATCGAGCTTACCTCCGAGGGAATCACGCACCGGGCGAAAATCCGCCCGTGCTCGGGAACGGGCTGGACCACGGTCCACGTCGAGGATGAGATTGCCGCCAGCGCGCAGAGTGAAAAACCCTACCACGTCTCGTGCGGCGGCTGCTCGTCGTGCGGCGTTGGCGAACTGCGCGAAGTCGGCACGGAAGGAAGCCTCTGGATTGAATTCGGCGCCGGAGCCGACTTCGAAGGAGATCCGCTTACCGGTCCGCGTATTCACCAGGAAAGCTGGGACGATGCGCTGGCAACGCCC
This sequence comes from uncultured Planctomycetales bacterium, assembly GCA_964403685.1. Lineage (GTDB taxonomy): Bacteria > Planctomycetota > Phycisphaerae > UBA1845 > Fen-1342 > CAYOHG01. The sequence continues at coordinate 3,895 of CAYOHG010000103.1, read as the reverse complement.
CAGCTCCTCGAATTCGATTTCACGCACCCGGAAGTTGAGGTCATTCGCGATCCCAACTCGGGGGCGCCGCGCCAGATTCGCACGCCGCAGGCGCTGCTCGACATCGTCGTGAATGAGGGTGAGGCCAGCGGCTACGAAATCCGGTATTACCCCTCCAACGACTACCCGATGGCGCCGGACGCCGACGGCTTGTCCGTGTACCAGCCGACCGCGACCGACCTTCTGCTGACCTGGGACGTTGAGCAATCTGGAACGGATTCGCTGCGGATTGAAAAGCGGCTTCCGGGCGAGGCCGCCACGATCGCATACACATACCGCAATCTCGGCACCGACGAATGGCGCCTTACGACGGAGGATGATCGGAACGTCGCCCTGTCGACTGAGGAATCTGAGTGGGCAGGCTCGGTCAAGACGACGGAGACGCGCCACAACGGAGCCATTTCCGCGCGCGTCGCAAAGACGTACGGCCAGGAAAGCGACCTTCAGGCCGTGTCCGTCGACACCGGTGCCGGCGAGCCGCTGCTGACGTTCCGTTCGCACGTCGGGAGCCTGGTCAATACCCAGGAAGCCTCCGACGGTTCATGGCGCAGCTACACGTATGACGATTTCGGCCGCATCCTGTCCATCACAACCAACTGGGGCGACTTTCCGCTCGATCGCAATGCCCCGCTGGGACGCACGCTGGCCTATTCGTACAGCTCCGATCCCAACGAGGCGCGCCCGATTCTCGAAAGGGAGTCCGTTTTCGGCGTAGTCGTCTCGCAGACGGAGTATTCCTACGGCGTGGACCCGGACTACCAGCGCCCGTACACGGAAACGCACCGGGTGTTCGATGAGACCACGGGCGCGGCGATCAGCATTCGCACCATTCACCTTTCGGCGGATGACCTGCGCCCATTCCGCATCGAATACTCCGATGGCCTGCTGGAGCGCTATTCCTACGCTTTAGGAAGCTACAGCCCGGGCGGACCCGACGGCGGGACGTTCACTGCTGGCAGCGGCGAATTCGAACAGGTTGTCGTCAGGCACGGCACGCTGATTCAGCCGGACGGCGTCGTGGGAAAGACCACCCGCGAGGAGTTCATCACAAACGCATTCGGTCAGACGGTGCTTCAGCGGACCTTCGCATACACGTCCAGCGGCTATGTCGTGATTTCCTGGGTCGCGACGGACTACGACGCGCTCGGCCGCGTGGTCGCAATCCGCAATTCCGACGGCACGACCAGCACCAAGGAATGGCTCGACTGCTGTCACGACGTGCGCGTTACCGATGCGACCGGGCTGGTGCACGAAACTCAGCGCGACGCGATCGGACGAACGCAGCGCGACATGCGCGCCGCCCTGCCCGCGCTCGGCGAGTACGCGCCACAACCGGCCGGGTACGTGGATTACGTTCATGCGTATTCCGACAACGAGCGCAGCGTCACCACGACCACGCACTCCGACGACCCCAACGCACCGACGCTGACCGCCGAGAGCCGCACCGACCTCGCCGGGCGCCCAATCTACTCGCGCGATCCGGCCGGCCTGGTTACCACGTACGAATACGAAATGCTGCCCGGTGGCGGCCGCCGGACGCTGCGCACCCTTCCAAATCAAGCCGTCGAAATCACCGAGTACCAGTCTGACGGCCGCCTGCGCTCGGTCAGCCTCGCCGGAGTGTTGCAGACGACGCTTGAGTATGGCGTCGACCCCAACAGCACCGAATGGACCCGTGAGTGCGCCGGTCCGGACGGACTGAACTCTCCGCGCTGGACACGCACGCGCACCGACATGCTCGGGCGCGTGGTCTGCGTTGAACGCTCGGGCTATCAAGGTGCCGTCGTACGGACGTTCAATCGCTACGGCACGATCCCCGGCACACCGTCCTTCGGCCGGCTCGTTTCGCAAGAGACCATTTCCGAGACGGCCGGTGAGTCCGCGCCCGTGGGACCGGCCACCCTCTACGAGTACGACGAGCTCGGCCGGCTGTTGCGCTCCGGGCTGGACCTGAACCGCAACGGCTCACTCGACCTCGCCGGCCCGGATCGCATCGTCGAGAGCACCGCCACGTTCATCGAGAAGTCCGCGCACTGGTGGCTGGAGAGCACCGATGCCGTGTATCGCGGCGATGTCGACCCCAACGATCCCGAGCCGACGTTGCGCACCATCCAACGGCAGCGGCTGACCGGCTTCGACGGTTCGCTGATCGCCGAAAGCGAGTCGCAGGACGTCTTCGGCAACATCACCCGCATCAGCTCGACGCTCGATTCATCGCCCCAGGCCGCGCTGCTGACGCTTACCAGCGACCTGCCCGCCACGGCCGCCGGAGAGTTGCGTATACACCGTGGCGGCCGGTTGATGAAGGAGCTCGACCGTGCGGGCGTGCAGACGCGATACGAATACGACGGCCTCGGTCAGCTTCGGGCCGTCGTCGACGGCCGCGGCAATCGCACTCGCACGACGTACGATGCGGCCGGTCGGGTCGCCAGCGTGTATGACGCGCTGGGCACGGAGACGACCCGCTACGAGTACTTCCCCGCCGACACACCCAACAGCGCCGGTGCGGTTCGTTCAATCCGCGATGCGCTCGGCAAGCTGACCTACTTCGACTACGACGCCTTCGGCCGCACGGTGCGCACCTGGGGCGATGTGCCACTGCCCAGCGAGGTCGAGTTCGACGATTTCGGTCAGCGCGTGCGGCTGCGTACGTGGCGCGCCTCGACTACGGACTGGTCGCTGCCGACCTGGCCAGCCGACCCTGGCAACGCCGACGAGACGAGCTGGAATTACGACCCGTTTAGCGGGCTGGTCACGGCCAAAACATTCGCCGACGGGCTCGGTCCCACGTTCACCTATACCGCCGACGGCCGCCTGCGCTCGCGCGCCTGGGTCCGGCTCGATGCAACCAATCATCCCGTTACGGCCACCTACTCCTATCACGACGACCCTCACGATGTGGCGCGATTCACGGGCGAGCTGCGGCGTATTGAGTACTCCGACGGCACCCCGCCGGTGGAATTCACGTACACCCGGCTGGGTCAACTCGAAGGCGTTCGCGACGCCGTCGGCGTGCGTACCTTCTCCTACACGGCGAACGACACTCAGGTCCTGGAGCTTCTCGACCCGAATTCTCTTCTGGGCGACCGCGCCGTCCGGCGGCATTACAACGCGCTGGTGGCCTATCAGACGCCAGTCGGCCCGATTCGCCTGTCCCATTTCCTCGAGCTCAACCGCATCGAAGCCGGAACGGCCGACATTCCCGACGCGCTCTACCACGTCGATTATGACTACGACGGGAACACCGGCCGGCTCCGGTCCATCCGCGGCGGTGGCGGGCTTCCGCCCAACGGCGTGCAGGTCAGCTATCTGCCGGGCACCCATCTGCTGGACAGGTTGCGCTTCGTTCAGACGGGAGTCGATATCGCTACGGTGCAGCGCACCTACGAACCGCAGCGCAACCTGCTGACTGCGATCACCAACAATCTCGATATTCATGGTACGGGTAACCCGGATACTTTGTCGCAATTCGACTATCAGCATGATGCGCTCGGCCGGCGGACCAGCGTCGTGCGCAGCGGGTCGGCCTATGCCAATCCCAGCGGCCCGGGCGACCACCTCGATCAATGGGGTTACGACGCACGCGACCAGCTTACCAGTTCAGCGCGCTTCGCCGGCACCGACCCGGACAACCCCACCGTCCCTGCGCCGGCATTCGACCGCAGCTACACGTACGACCCCGCCGGCAACCGCGTCAGCGCCCTCGTCGGCGACCCTAATGACCCGAATCACCCGCACAGCCTGGCCTACAGCAACGATGCGCTCAACCAGTTGGAGATGGTGCGCGTACCCGGCGGCGATTTCGCCCAGGGCCTGCGCTACGACGCCGATGGCAACCTGATCGAGCTTTACCTCG
>CAYOHG010000102.1:0-8859 GCA_964403685.1 uncultured Planctomycetales bacterium | reverse complement strand
CCTTAACGGTCGGCATGGCACCCGGCCGCGTCGCGTGGGCCGAGATGTAGTAGATCGTTCCCGGCGGGTTGTAGAGCCAGGTGTTCTGGTAATCCGTCGTGATGCGTTTGCCCGCCAGCGGGCCCAACGCCGGCCGACCGATGTAGCAGCAAGAGGCGCGTTTCGCTTCGCTCAATCCAGCCTGCCGTTTGCCGAGTGCTGCGTTGAGCAGCTTCTCTTCACTCGCTGATCGGTATTTGAAATTCGCCATTCGCGCGCTACCCTGCCGCCCGCGCGGCGGTCGCTTCGCGCCGCGCTTCCGCCGCCGGCGCGCGCAAGATCTGCCACCAGCGCCTGGCCGCGTCGAGCGCGATCAGCACCGTCAGCGACACCATGATCCCCGCCAGCAGGCACGTCAGCTTCAGCAGGAACACCTGCTCCGCCGGAACGCTGGCCAGGCTGTTCCACCAGCCGGCGATGCTCTTGACGCTGGCCGCGACGACCGTCACCAGCACAAAGGCATAAGGAACGCCGGTACACAGCGCGTAGACGCGCTTGCGGGCGTGCAGCAGCAGGTAGGTTGTGCCGACCGCCAGCGCGATCGACGCCAGAAGCTGGTTGGCGATGCCCAGCATGCGCCAGAGCGTGTTGAGATTGCCGGTGTAGAGCAGGTAGCCCCACGCGCCGCAGGTGACCACGCTCATGAGGATGTTCAGCGTCCAGTTAGCGTGCCCGGTGAACGAGGGCTTGCCGCCGAACTGCCCGACCGCCTCCTGAAACACGAAGCGGGCCACGCGCGTGCCGGTCTCCAGCAGCGTCAGGATGAAAAGAGCCTCGAACATGATGACGAAGTGGTACCAGTAGGAGACCAGCGCGTGCATGCCGGGCAGCTTGCTGAAGACCTTGGCCATGCCGACGGCCAGCGTCACCGCTCCGCCGACGCGCCCGGTCAGCTTCTCCTCCGTTTCCTGCTCGAGCGTAGTCAGCTCGCGCGGCGCGAGGTCCCAGTCGTGCTGCGTGCGGGCCGTTTCGACGAACGTCGCGTATGTGGCCTGCTGCGCGGGCGTGTCCTGGGCCACGTTGATCGCAAAGTAGTCGCCCGGCTCCAGCGCGCAAGCCGCCACCAGCGCGGTCACCGCCACAAAGCCCTCCACCACCATCGCGCCATAGCCGATCGGGCGGATGTGCGACTCGCGCTCGATCATCTTCGGGGTCGTGCCCGAAGCGATCAGCGCGTGAAAGCCCGAGATCGCCCCGCACATGATCACAATGCACACAAACGGCCAGACCGCGCCCGAGATAACGGGACCGCCGCCGGCCAGAAACGGCGTGCTGGCGGGCATCTTCAGCGTCGGCGCGGCGAAGAGGATGCCCGCGCCCAGCACCGCCATCACGCCGATCTTCATATAGGAGCTGAGATAGTCGCGCGGGCACATCAGCACCCAGACGGGCAGGATCGACGCGATCAGCGCGTACGCCGGCAGCAGCAGCGAAAGCGTCTTCTTGTCGAAGAGCAGTGATCCGCCCAGCGACGACTCGGCAAACGGCCGCCCGAAATATACCCCGGCCAGCACGATCAGCACGCCGATGATCGACGCCTCGGCCACGCGACCGGGCCGGATCTTGTACATCCACAGCCCGGTCAGCAGTGCGGCGGGGATTGTCACGACGATGGTGAACATGCCCCAGGCGCTCTCGGCCAGCGCGTTCACCACCACGATCGCCACGCTCGCCAGTGTGCAGACCACGATGAACAGTGTGGCCACCGAAGTCGTCACGCCGGAGAACGGCCCGATCGTCTGGCGGGCGATGTTGGGTAGCGAAAGGCCGTTGCTGCGCACCGAGGCCCACAGAATTACAAAGTCATGAACCGCTCCGGCCAGGCACGCCCCGATCACCAGCCAGATGAAGCCGGGCAGAAAACCCCATTGCGCCGCCAGCACCGGGCCGATCAGCGGACCCGGGCCGGCGATCGCGGCGAAATGGTGGCCGAACAGCACCCACTTGTTGGTCGGGTGATAGTCGACGCCGTCCTTCAGCCGGTGGGCCGGCGTCCGACGCGAGTCATCGAGGACCGCCACGCGCGCCGCCAGAAACGCTCCGTACAGCCGGTATGCAACAGCAAACGCGGCGGCCGAGCCGACCACCAGCCAGAGTGAGTTCATGCAAGCGGGCCTCGGGCAGAATCGCCGATACGGGCTACGAGTCTCAAGCGTACCGTCCGTCGGGCGCAGGCGGCAAGCGGAATGCGGTCGCGGGGCGCCTGTCGCCGGGACAAACGACGGCTCAGCAGGCCGCCGGCCGTTCGCCGGTCACAGCTTCGTCGTCGTGCTCTATCGCGCGCGGAGAGCCCGCCAGCAGCGGCGTCGCGGCCACGCACAGCAGCGGCATGAGCGGCACGCGGTAGCGCAGCGAGCCGACGTAGATGCAATGAACGAGCGAAAAGTAGATGGTCGCCAGCCAGGCCAGGCCTACCAGCAATCGCAGTCCGCGCACGCGCCTTCGCGAGGGCGAAATCAGCAATGCCACCAGCCCGCCGACAGCGCCCGCCAAAACCATCGTCGTGTACGCCGCTCCGGCTAGCGCCGCCGGTCCGGAACGATACTCGGCCACATTCGGCGTCAGGCTCCAGGTGCGCAGGATTTTGGTGACAGCCAGGGAGAGCACGCGCCGCGGATCTCTACGCATCTGGCGGATGGCCAGGTCGCGCAGGGCGCGGTCGAATTCCGCTTCGCCGAGATTCACCAGCTCCGGGCGCTGCCGCAACTCCGCTAGAAAGGCCTGGTTGCTGCTGCCGTCGGCTTGCGGTCCCTGGGCGTCGTAGAGCGTGACCCCGCCATTGGTGGATAGCCAGGCCGGATCCCCCAGCAGCGCCTGATTTCGCAGGCCCCACGGCAGCAAGCAGGCTACGGCGACGATGACCAGCAGCACGGCGCGGCGAAATCGATCCGCAGCCCGACCGGCGGCAAGAACGCTGATCGCGGCCAGCGCCAGCACCCAGCCAGCCGCCGACGGGCGCGTCATCAGGCCCGTGGTGAGCAGAAGCGCGATCGCAAGCTCGATATCCGTCCGTGGCGGCGTTCTGGGGTCGCTTTGGCGCCAGATCAAGGCGGCTGCGGCGACCGCCAGGAACGTAAAAAGCACCTCGGTGAGCAGCAGCGACGAAAAGAAGATCGCAAATGGGTCAAACGCCGCCGCCAGCCCGACCAGCCAGAACGCGCGCGCCCCGCCGGCGGCGCCGGCCCAGCCGGCGGCGATAGCGGCGGTAAACGCGCCGAGCACGGCTTGCGCCAGGCGCGCCAGGTCCGGGCCGGCCGCGCCCAGCGAGTTCAGGATCGCAAACGGAGCCAGCGCGAGCGGGTACGCCGGCATGCGCGCGGCGTAGCGACCGTCGTCGCTGACCAGCGCACCCTGGCGGACGAGGTTCTCGGCGAGCTGCCAGTGAAGGGCTTCGTCGGGATACTCAAATGGCGTGCGCGAAGCCGTTGTCTGGTAGCCGACCCAGATCAGGCGTGGCAGCAGTGCCAGCGCCAGCAAAAGCAGGATGGGAGTGCGGCCGGTGGCTCGCGTTCGCGTCACATCAGCCGAATACACCGCCGATCCCCGCACGCGCCGCTTCAGGACTTGGCCCCGCCGCCCGCGTTGTTGGCGGTTCGCAGCATCAGCCGGATCGCCCGGCGGCTGGTGGGCCGCAGCTTGACGCGCTCGTCGATCCGCAGCGGCATGACCCAGACCGGTCCGACCTGGTCGCAGATGATTCCGATGCGCGCCCGCAATGGTGGATCGACCTTGCGCTCCATGAAAAAGTCGCTCAGTGTCTTGGAGCCCGGCGCGCCCAGCGGCCAGAAGCGATCGCCTACCCGCCGCCCGCGCACCAGCAGCGGTAGTTGCACGCGCTCCGCGTCGACCCACTCTTCGTAGCCGTGCGGTTTGGTCCGCAGGCGCTCGACGGTGTTGTCGTCCACGTCGCAGAATTCGGCGCTGATTTCGGCGGCGAGCTGCGGCAGCGGCGTCTGGCCGGGGCAATTCAGGAACACGGGCGTCAACTCGGGCGCCTCGTCCGCGTTTTCGAGCGGACAGAATTCCAGCCGGTCGTACACCTTGCGCACCAGCGTCGGACCGGGCAAGTGCAGCTCTTTGCCGCTGGCCCGGTCGGCCGCCAGCCTCAGCACCGCGTCGATGTGCGTGAACGCAAGATCCTGATCGCCGACCAGCACCAGTGAGATCGCGCGGCGCACGACCTCCGCCTGAATCACGCGCTGCTTGCTGAGCAGCGCCCGCGTGTTCAGCACGATCCGCCGCGGCCCCTCACTGACCACCAGCGAATCGAACGTGCGCGCCGCGGCGTCTTCGAGGTACGTCCCCAGCCAGCGGGCCTGCTCAGCCAGCCGCAGCAGCGCCTCGCTGACGTTCGGGTTCACCTGTTCGCGCAGCAGGGGCATGATCTGCGTTCGCACGCGCCCGCGCGTGAACTCGGCCGTCTCGTTGCTTGAATCGGTGCGATACTCGATCCCGCGCTCGCGCACGACGGCCTGCAACGCGGCGCGGCGGGTATGCAGAAACGGGCGAATCAGCCGCACCCGGCTGCCCGGCTGGATCGGCCGGATGTCGGGCATCCCCGCCAGGCCGCGCAGCCCGGTTCCCCGGCAGATGCGGTGCAACACCGTCTCGGCGTCGTCGTCGGCATGATGCGCCACCGCGACCCGGTCGCTGCCGCTGCGCAGCGCGACGCGCTCCAGAAACTCGTAACGCCGCGCCCGGGCAACCTCCTCGGTCGAGCCACCCTGGGCGGCGACTTCGGCGCGAATGTCGGTGCGCTCGATCTCCACGGGCAGCCCGAAGCGCTCGGCCAGCCCGGCGACAAAGCTGGCATCGTCGTCGGCGTCCTCGGCCCGCAGCCCATGATGAAGGTGCGCGATGTGAATCGCCCAGCGCAGGCCGCCGCGGCGGTTCAGCTCAGCCAGCGCGTGCAGCATGAGCGTCGAATCGAGGCCGCCAGACACACCCAGCACCCACCGCGCCGCGGGAGTCAGCAGCTCGCGTTTCTCAAACCACTCGCTGATCTGGAAGAGGAACCCGTCCCAGTTCAACGCGGGCCTCCTGAGATGCCGACCGCCGCCGATCGCTCCAGGCGCCGCCACCCAAAGCTCGGCCGGCCGGCCGTGCGCAAGTGACAGGCCGTGGAGTATAAACTCGCTGCCGCGCCGCCCGGAAGGAAATTCCATTGCTCAGCCCAGGCCGGGAGCCGGCAGTAATTCCAGGGCCCAGCCCGCCCACAGCCCGCTGGCCACGGCCGCCAGCGCGATGGCACGCTTGATCCAGGCCACCTGCTTCTCAAAGCCGGCGGCCGCGCGCGGATCCTGCGCGTAGCGCAGCAGCGTCCGGCTGCGCCCGGCCAGGGAGCCGTGCCGCCAGCTCCAGGCGTCGACGGAAATGCCGTTGAGCAGCCCGACTTCATAAAGCGTGTCGCCGAAAACGTGCGCCGCGGTCGGACACAGCCGCAACCCGCCGGTGGTCCTGGTGGCCTGCGCCGCCGACCCGTGCACCGGGCACTCGCGCTCACAGGACAGGCCCGCGAGCACGAGCGTCTGCACGCCGAAGAGGTCCGCCTGCCGCTCAAACCGGCGCGACACCCAGAAGAAGACGACCCCCCACTTGAACGCCAGCAGGCCGCCGACGGCGAGCATGGCCAGGTCCTGCGTATTGCGGGCGAAGTCCTGCGTGGCGCTCTGCACGATCATGATCCAGCAACCGCTGATGAACGCGAACAGCAAGAAGAACAGGATGTGGTGGCGCTTGACGTGCCCGGCTTCGTGCCCGAAGACGGCCTCAATCTTGGCGTCATCCAGCCGCTCCAGCATCGCATCGCTGATCAGCACGTAGCGCAGTGGCGCCAGCACGCCCATGACCGCGGCATTCACCACCATCCCGCCCGACCGCCAGACCAGAATTTCGCGGCAGCGCATCCGTAGCTGGCGGCTGATGGCCAATAACCGATCGCGCAGCGGCCCCTCGGGCAATGGCTGCGTGTCCCAGACGTGCCGCAGAAGCAGCGGCGCTGCAAGCGCTACCAGCCCGGCGGAGGCGCCCAGCAGCAGGTCCGGCAGGAAGCGCTGCCGCGTAAGGCGGATCAGGCGCTCGTCGTAAAGATCGATCAGGTCACGGGCCAGCAGGATCAGCAGCATGGGCGCCAGGATGAACAGCACCTGGTGGCGCAGATTGAATAGCAGGAAGGCCGGCAGCGACCAGATCGGCCGAACCGGTCGCCCGCGAAAGAGCGATTCCTCCACCGCGATCTGGCGCAGGGCGCTGTCCGCCGGATAAATCGCGATCCAGACCAGCAGAATCGAGATCAGGAAGGGAACCAGCGCGATCGTGCCGGGCAGCAGGGGCCAGTCACCCACGACGGGCAGTTGCTCGCAGACCCGTAACCAGCCCGTCAGCAGCAGCAGGGCCGATTGCAGTACCAGCAACAGCCCGTGCGTAAACCCGACCCCGCGCGCCAGCGCGAACTGACCGATGCGCGGGTCCGCTATGTGCTGATCGAGCAGGCGGATACAGCGGCGGGCGGAGATCACCGCGGCCAGCGCCGGCAGCAGCGTCGCCACTCCCGCCGCCAGAACCGCCCAGCTCGGACCGCGCAGCAGCACCAGCGGCGGCGAAGGGAATGCCAGCACGATCGATAAAACCGCGATGACGACCAGCATCATGCGTGCACCATGATATGTCGACCGGCGGCGCGCGTGGGATTCGAGCGGATTGAAGCGCGGCCGGACCTAAAGCCGATACGAGAGATGGAGGGTGTCGCGCCACCGATGTGGCGCCACCTCGGGCCGATTCCCCTGGAGCCCCGTCCGTGAACAGCTTGCCCCTGGTGAACGCTAGCGATACCGACTGGGCCTCGGATGCCCAGGACGTGGAGCGTTTCGCCGACGACGGCGCGCGGTTGAGCCGTCCCTATATCGGTGTTCTGTTCCAGTGCTGCGGAGTGTACACGCGCATCTATCGCCGGCCGGAAGACAATCGATACGTCGGGCGCTGCCCGCGCTGCTACCGCATCGCGCAAGTTCGCGTTGGTCCCGACGGCACCGGCGAGCGCCTGTTCCACGCGCACTAGGGCGCTTTCACGTTTCCTGTGTCGCATCGCCGGCGTGGGGGGAGTATCCCAGCACGTCACCGCGGCGCACTCCGCCGATGCAGGACTGTATTGCGCTTCCGAGCGGCGAGCTGCCGGCCGTGAGGGTGCGGTCCCGTTGCCCTGAGTGTCGGAGCCCGCTCGCCATCTTCGCTCGGGCTCCTGGCCGCGTGCTTCCCGGCCGGCGATCGAAGTCGGGGGCTTGAACGCGACGACCTCGACGATGCCCGTCGTTGGAAGTCAGGGCGCGGCCGAGCCAACCGCGATCAGGTGCTTTTGAGTACGGAAGTAGATGCGGCCGTCCGAAATCGCCGGCGTTGCCATGCAGATTTCGCCCAGCGAATTGACCGCGAGGCGTTCGTACTTGTCGCCGGCGCGCAGCACGTGCACGTTTCCTTCTTCGTCGACGTAATAGATCTTGCCATCACCTGCCACCGCCGACGCGGTGAAACCGGTCGAGCCGCTGCCGACGCGCTCGCGCCAGACTGTCTCACCGCTGAGCGCGTCGTAGCACGTCACGATTCCGTTGTCGTTGCCGACGTAAAGATGATCGCCGTAGAGCAACGGCGTCTGCATGTAAGCACCGCGGCCAGTCTTCAGCCACGCGACGTGCGGAGTCGTGGGCGGGCTGCCGCCGGGCTCGAGCACGCCGGTCGCGTCCTGTCGAACCGCGAAAATCGGCTTGGGCGGGTCCTGGTCGCGGATCGGCTGATGATTGCTGGTCAGGAAGATCAGTCCCTTGCCGATCACCGGCGCCGGAACCGGAATCCCACCGCCGCCCGCCATGCGCCAGATCTCCTTGCCGGTCTGTGCGTCGAAGCCGCCCATGTGTTTGCAGCCGTTGCAGACGATCTGCGTGCCGGCGGCGGTGCTGAGCACCGTGGGGGTGCACCAGCCAGGCACGTCGTCGCGCGGGGCGCGCCAGCGCTCGCGGCCGTCCTGCACGTCCAGCGCGACCAGGAATCCGCCGGCCTTTACGTCACACTGCTGGTAGACGACGCCGTCGTGAATGATCGGTGAACTGGCGAAGCCCCATTGCAGCTCCGTGCCGTTCCACGGACCCACGTCGAGCGGGCCAAGGTCCTTCTGCCAAACCAGCCGGCCATCCACGGTGTAGCCATACAGCCCTTCACTGCCGAAGCTGGCGACCACGAAACGGCCGTCGGTCGCGGGCGTCGGGTTGGCGTGCGTCGCCTTGGTGTGCCGCTTGAACTTCGGCACGCCCTCATACGCCGTCTGCTCCCAGAGTATCGCGCCGCTGCGCTTGTCCAGGCAGAGGACCTTGAACGAGTGGGCGATCATGTCGTCGGCGGAGTCGCCCGCGCCGTACAGGCCCACCTTCAGCTTCAGTTCGCCGTCCGACGGAACCGCGGTCGTCACGAAGATGCGATCGCCCCAGATCACTGGCGATGAGTGCGCCAATCCTGGGATCGCGGTTTTCCAGGCGATGTTCCCGCCGGAAGCTGCCTCCCACTCGCCTGGCAGCGGCTGGCCATCTGCGACGCCGCAAGCTTGTGAACCGCGAAAGCTGGGCCAGTTCGAGTCAACCAGCGCGGCGTGCCGCCGGCCGAAGCCGACGATCAGAACGAAGAACAGCGCGCAAGCGAGCATCCGGGCGGTCTTCATTCGCGGTCTCCTGCGTTTGATGCGTCGTGCAACAGGACGCGGGAGTATAGCAAACGCCCCGGCGGCGCAGGGCTGAGCGGACCGGCGGCGGGGATGCGCCTACCTCCAGGTGCCTTCGC
>CAYOHG010000101.1:0-8910 GCA_964403685.1 uncultured Planctomycetales bacterium | reverse complement strand
GTCGTGTTGAGCCGATACTCGATGAACTGCCCACGCCGCCGGTCGAAGACCAGGTCGGCGTTCTTGAGCACCTTCAAGTGAAACGAGAGCGCGTTGGGCGCCAGCCCGACGGCGGCGGCGAGATCGCCGGCGTTGCGGCTGCCTTTGCGCAGCTCGCGGAGGATCGCCCGGCGGTTGGGGTCGGCGAGAGCCTTCATGGAGGAGTCGAATCCGAGCATTTCAACACTTCAGCGTATGTTGAAATATCGCTCGGGTAGTGACCAAAGTCAAGTCATTTTCTTGCGGGGGGCTCGGGTGCCAGAGTTTGGGAGTGCGGCGGTGCCACCGGCCGAGCCGAGGCTCCGGCGGCCGGGCGAAATGGTCGGGTACGCGCAGGTGGTGCCGCGTGGCCCCACGGGTCATCGCAGGGTCACGCGAGCTGAAAGCCCGCTCCGCCTCCGGTGAAGCGCAGGGAACGGCGCAGACCACCGGGACCGGAAACCCGCTGTTTCCTACGAAGCGGACCGCGCGCCGGTCATGTTCAGGTCGAGGCTACCTCGGTGCCGCGTCCGGCCCAGCGTCTCGTCGGCGATTTACTACGAGCACGTCTGCCCGAATCGCACCAGCAGCAGCGACAGGTCGGTCAGGTTGACGACGTTGTCGCCGTTGAGGTCGCCGGTGCGGAAGCCCACTCCGGTCTGGCCGAAGTTCACCAGCAGGATTGACAGATCCGTCAGATCGATGTGGTTGTCGCTGTTCAGGTCGCCGTCGCAGACCGGGATGTCGAACAGAGTGAGCAGGTAGGCTTCGCTCGTTGCGAGGTTCAGGGTGCCCAGAATGGAGATGGTCAGCTCGCTTCCGGGCGGGAAGACGTCGTTGTCGAACAGTCCGAAGCCGACGATCGGCATCAGGATTCCGCCGCCGGGGTAGTCGATGATCCCGACGGTTTGCTCGGCGGGGTCGAGTGTGACGTTGGTAATGCCCCAGTTCTGGCCGCAGACGGTGACCGGGCCGATGGCGACGTCGAGCCCGATCAGCCGGGCGGCGGGCTGGTTGTCGGGCGGTCCGTTGGGGTCGGTGGCGAAGGCGAAGGTGAGGTCCATCTGGAGAATCTCGGCTTCGACCAAAGCTCCGTCACAGTCGCGGACCAGGACCGAGGGCACGTTGGGGTCGTCGGCCTGGTAGGTCATGACGGAGTTGAAATCGATGAACGGGTCCTGCGTCGTCAGCCGCCCGGCGCCTTTTTCAAAGTACAGGACTTTATTCCTTACGCAGCGGCAGTCGGGCTCGATGGTGTTCGGGGCGGAGTCTGCGCGCCGCTTGACACCTGTCACGCAGTACTTCGTATCGCTGCCGTGTATTTGGCACGCCTTGCACTCGCGGTTGCACCATTTGCCGATGACAGTCCAGTCGGTGCCATCCCACCGCTTCGTGTGACTCACGTTTTGCGTGTCGGTGCATCCCGGATCGCTCGCACGCGACGACGAGTCGAAGGCGAGCGCTGCCAGAACGACAAGGACGACGGACGTGCGGCTCGCGCAGCAGGGCCGGAAGGCATACAGCATGGCTGGCTCCAGAACGGTCCGATTGAACGAACGATTGGAGAAGTCATGCTACGGTCCGTCGGGCGCCGGCCGCAAGAGGGTCTGACCGTCCGATCTTCGCGCGCGGCTCGGCGGACTGGCGCGGCTATACTTCTCGCCGCCTGGAACCCTGGCCGCACGGCGTGACCCCGACGAGGGAGTAACCAGCAGGCATGCGGATCGCGATCCTGACAACCGGCGGCACGATCGAGAAGCGCTACAGCGAGAGCGACGGTTCACTGCGAAACGTCGGCTCGGCGCTGGATGAAATCCTGCGGGGCCTGCGGTTGCCCGATCTGCGGCACCGCCACGTCGCGGTCATGTCCAAGGATTCGCTGGAGATGACCGACGCCGATCGCCGGCTGATTCTGCTGGCGACGCGCGAGGCGCTGGCCGTCGATGACGCCGTGCTGATTGTGCATGGCACCGATACGCTGTCGCAGACCGGCGAGCTGCTGTATTCGGGTTTGCCCGACCTGACGAAGCCGGTGGTTTTGACCGGGGCGATGCGCCCGTTCGAGTTCCGCGATACCGATGCGTATCAGAACCTCACCGAGGCGCTGCTGGCCTGCCGCGTATGTCTACCGGGGGTCTACGTCGTCATGCATAATCAGGCGCTGCGGTTTCCCGGCGTGGTGAAAGACCGCCAGCGCATGACCTTTGTGCGGGTTGTACCCGTCGGCGTGGTGCATCCGGGTTGATCGGCGCGAGCCGCAGGTGCGACGGTGGCCCGCAGCGAGGCTTGAGCGACATGCGCAGCGTGTGTGTTTTCTGTGGTTCGAACCGCGGGCACGCGCCGGAGTTCGCGCGGGCCGCGGATGAGTTGGGAACGCTGCTGGCCAACCAGCAACTCACACTGATCTACGGCGGTGGGGGCGTCGGGCTGATGCGGGTGGTGGCCGACGCGGCATTGAACGCCGGCGGACACGTCGTCGGCGTCATTCCGCACGCGCTGGCGACCAAGGAGCTGGAGCACCCCGGCGTTCGCGAGATGCACCGCGTCGACACCATGCACGAGCGCAAGGCCCGCATGGCTGATCTGGCCGACGGGTTCATCGCGTTGCCGGGCGGCTTTGGCACGCTCGACGAGCTGGCCGAGATTGTCACCTGGGCGCAGCTCGGCATTCACCGAAAACCCTGCGCGGTCCTGAACGTGATGGGTTATTTCGACGCACTGCTGAGTTTTCTGGATCACGCCGTCGCCGCGGGCCTGGCGCGGCGCGAGCATCGCGATCTGATGCTGGTGGATTCATCGCCCGGCGAGCTGTTGGTGCGCATGCGGGGCTACCGCTCGCCGGTCGAACGCCGCTGGGTCTCCAGCGGGCAGCGGTGAGTTGGCGGTTGCCGCGAAGTACGTGGTCCCCGACGAAGTGCTTTCGACGAACCATCGGGCCGACAATCGCTTGCGGAAGGACGGAGGTGGGGCTTAAGATATCGTCGTCAGTGGGCGTGGAACTGGACCGCGCGTCGCCTCAAGGTCGCGCCGGTGTGTGCTGCGCTTTTGATCCGTTCCCGTCGGGGTGTCGGGCCCCGGCGGATCATGCGACCCAACTGCATTCAACGCGGCCGGCAGTGCGGGCGATCCGTACAGGTACCGGCGACCGCCGGGAGGATGCCAGCATGGAGAATGAGACGATGCGGACGGCGACGATGACGTCGCCCAGTACTGAGAGCCGCTTCAAGCGGTACTGGCCGCAGACCTGGTACGTGCTGCGCCGCTCTTGCGAAATCAAGCCCGGACAGATTCTGCCTGTCCGGGCTTTCGCCCACGACTGGATCCTGTGCCGCTCGCCCAGCGGCAAGCTCTCGCTGATGGACGGCCATTGCACGCACCGCGGGGCGGCGATGGGCTATGGCGGGCATTTCAACGGTGAATGTGTCGAATGCCCGTTTCACGGGTATCTGTACGATCTTCAGGGCAAGTGCACGCACATTCCGGGCGTGGAGCGCATTCCGAAGGCGGCGCGGCTGAACACGCTGCCGCTGGCCGAAACGCTAGGCATGATCTGGGTTTTTTACGGCCCGGAGCCGACGTTTCCGCCGCCGACGCTGGAGCGTTGCGGCCCGATGGCCGAAGTCGGGCATCTCGGGCCGATCGATGTGGCGTACGCTTTTCGCAATACGCGCCGCTGCCTGATGCGCGACTCGATCTGCGGCTCGCTGGACTACATGCACGGCAACCTGGTGCACGGCTTGGTCGCCAAGCTCGAGACACTTGAGCAGCCGCAGCCCTGGGAGCTGATCGTCACGCTCGACGTGACTTATCAAGGGGCCGGGCACCTCGGCTTCCGCAAGTGGATGGGTCTGGGTGATCGAGTGAAGTACCGCGGGCATTACTGGGGCCCCGCGATCGTCTACACGCGCTTCTGGGGTCAGCGGCAGATGCTCGGGCACATCCGCTCCTGCCTGCCGGTGGATCTCAACCTGACGCAGACGGACATGAACTTCATCGTGCGGCCGCGCAAGCTCACCGGGCGGCCGGGCTGGCTGGGCGTCCAGCTCCGCAAATACTTCGGGCACCACCAGGACGACGAGGATGCCTTCCTGGATCGCCAGATTCCCCGCGCGATGTACCTGAAGAACTTCGACGAGGGCATGATCGCGCATCACCGCATGTGCATGCGGATGGGGCAGACGATGTTTGAAGGCGCTGAGCCGACGTACGATACGGATGCCGAAGGAAATGTCTCGAGGGTCGTGATATAGCTCGAATTCGCCTTTCTCGCCCGGATGTCATCAACCCGGCCGGTGTCGCTCGCTAGGCGGCCCGGTCGGTTTGCTTTTCGGCCGGCTGCGACCGGACGCCTGGTTGTGTGTAGATTGGATCGGTTGGCGCGGGCCGCGGGGCGAAGGGCCGCATGGCGCGGCGGCACGCGGCCTCACGAAGTTGGCGCGAAGAGCGCCTTTATTTGGAGCCAGAGCGCTATGAACGCTCGTCGCGTGTGCTGGACCCGGCGCGTATGGATCGGTGCGCTGGGCGGACTGTTTCTGCTGGGCGGCTGTGACCCGACGATTCAGCAGACCGTCGAGAACGGGATCATCTCGCTCTCGACCGGCCTGCTGGGTTCGGTCTTCACAGCGCTGCTCCAGGCGTTTCAGGAAAGCCAGTAGCCGGTCGCCGCACTGTGCCGCCTGCGGGCGACGCAGCGCCTGAGCCGGAGGCCGGACGCCGATGCAGCAGCGGCGGCTCAGGGTGCGCGACGCGCCCCGCAGCGCCCCGAGCCGGACGATCTGAGACTGTTCATTACTGCCGGCGAGCGTGAGAGCTACTCTCCGCAGCCTCCGGGTTTCCAAGCCGCTGCCCGTCGGGCGCACTCCTCGTTCGGCACGTCTTCGATATGGGTCGCCAGGCCCCACTGGTGCCCGAACGGGTCTTGCACCTTGGAATAGCGATCGCCCCAGAACATGTCGCTGGGCGGCATGATCGCTGTGCAGCCGGCGTCAATCGCCCGCTTGAACGCCTGATCGACGTTGGGAAAGTAGAAGTGCAGGGCCGAGGAGCAGTGATTCGGCAGCGGCGCCTTGATGCCCATGTCCGGCCATTCGCCCCCCATCATCAGCATGGAATCGCCGAACTTCAGCTCCACGTGCATCACGCTGCCGCCGGGGCCGCGCAGGCACATGACCTTCTCGGCCCCGAAGGCCTTCTGGTAGAACTTGATCGCGGCGTCCGGGTCTTTGACCGTGATCGCGGGAGTGATCGTGTGGAATCCGTCCCGAACCGGCGAAACGCGGTGGCTCATGTTCGTCACCTTGCAGTGGGGTGCCGTGCATGCGAGCGAACGGACGCTCGCTACTTTTGGCGCATCGGGTAGGATGCGTGCGACATCGGTCACTGACCGTACAAAAACCGAATTGCGATGTCAAGCGCAATTTCTCGTGGCGCGCCCGCCCTGGCTCCGGGCCAGGTGGGCAGCGCCGTGGTGGGATGCGCTCACCAGCCGGTTGAAAACCCGACGCCGAGCATCCGAACCGGGCGGATCCCGCGGGAAGAGACGCACCGGTGGGCGGCTGTGCCACTTCTTCAACGCGCGGTCAGAGGGCTGACACGGCGCGGAGTTTGCGATTGAATGCTCGTCATGCGGGTTGTTCGGTCCATTGCGGACTTGCGGTCGGCGATCACTGAGGCTCGCGGCGCGGGGCTGCGCGTTGGCTTCGTGCCCACCATGGGAGCGCTGCACGCCGGTCACGTCGCACTGATCGTCCGGGCACGCGCGCAGACCTCGTTTGTCGTCGTCAGCATCTTCGTCAACCCCATGCAGTTCGGACCGAACGAGGACCTGGCGCGATACCCGCGCGATGAACCCGGCGACCTCGCGACCTGCCGCGCCGCCGGCGTCGATCTGGTGTTTCTGCCGGTCGTCGAGGAGATGTACCCCGGCGGCGAGGCCACCTGCGTACACGTGCGCGGGCTGACCGACACGCTCTGCGGACCGTTGCGGCCGGGGCATTTCGACGGGGTCGCGACCGTTGTCACGAAGCTCTTCAACCTGGTGCGGCCCGATCTGGCCTGTTTCGGCGAGAAGGACTATCAGCAACTGGCCGTCGTCCGCCGGATGGTCATTGACCTGAATCAGCCGGTCGAGATCGTGGGCTGTCCGACCGTCCGCGAAGCCGACGGCCTGGCCCTGAGCAGCCGCAACCGCCGGCTTTCGCCGGCTGAGCGGGCTCAAGCGGCGTGTCTGTCGCGTGCTCTGCATAATGCCGTGCGGCGCGTCGCGACCGGCGAGCGCGATGCGGCAGCGATTGAGCAGGAGTTGCGGCGAGTGATCCTTGCGGCAGGGCCGGTTGCGATCGAATATGCCAGCGTCGTGGATGCGGATACGCTTGTGCCGGTGAAACGCGTCGAACGGTCGGCGGTGGCCGCGGTGGCCGTGCGGATCGGCACGACACGGCTGATCGACAACATGCGGCTGGAGCCCAAGGAATAACTCCTCATGCGGCACGTGCTGTTCGAGATTCCGATTCCGTACTGCAACATCACGGTGCCCGGCTACGGGCTGATGCTGATGATCGCGTTCATCCTGGCGATCCTCTGGGCGGTTCGCCGGGCGGTGCGCTCGGGCGCCAATCCGGATGTGGTGCTGAACCTCGGGTTCGTGGCGATCATCGCGGGTGTGATCGGTTGCCGGGCGATGTTCGTCTATCACTACTGGGACCAGTTCTCGGTCGAGACCAACATCCTCGCGCTGTTGTGGCGGATTGTCGACATTCGCCAGGGGGGTATGGAATACTACGGCGGCCTGATTCTGGCGACGGTGTCGGCGCTGGTGTGGCTGGCGCTGGTCGAGCGCGTTTCGATCCGCTGGTATTTCGACATCATCGCCCCGTCGGTGGCGCTGGGGCTGGCGATCGGGCGGGTGGGCTGCTTTTTGAACGGCTGCTGCTACGGGGGCGTCTGTGAAGGGCCGCCGGGGATCGCGTTTCCCTTCGGCAGTCCGGCGTCGCACGAGCAGTGGAATTCGGGGATCGCCGGCGGCGAAGTTCCGAAAGAACTGTTGTATCTGCACGCGGCGACCGGCGCGCCGGGCCTGATGGCCCCGCTGTCGCGCGACAGCCTGCGGGCCAGCGACGAGCGGATCGCAACCGCGCAGCGCGCCGAGGACGCCGCCGTCGAAGCGCTCAACAGCGCCCGCTCCGCCGAGTCCAAGGCTCCCGAAGCGCAGCGCGCCGCCGCGAAGCGCGCCGTGCAGCAGGCGGAACTGCGCTACGAGCTCGCTCGGGCGGACTTGCGCGATATCCGCGGCAACATGAAGAAATATGGGCTGAGCGCCGCAGAGATTCGCGCGATCGCGGCCAGGAACGCCTCGCTTCCGGTGCATCCGACCCAGCTCTACTCAACCGTGGTCGGGCTGGCGATCGCCGGCCTGCTGAGCGCGGCCTACTGGCGGCGGCGGCGCGACGGACAGGTCATCTGCCTTTTGTTTCTGGTCGAGCCGCTGGCGCGGATCGTGCTCGAGCTGGTGCGCGTGGACAACCCCAAGGACGTCTTCGGGCTACTGACCATCTCGCAGTTCCTTGCCTTGTTGATGATCGCGCTGGGTGTGGTGGGGTTGCTCGCGTTGCAGACCCTCCCGCCACGTTCCCCGCGGGCGACCCGCTGGGCGCCGCCGGCGGCGCCCGCGGGAGCGGCTGCGGCGCGGTAAGGGCGGGCAGGACGCCCCCCGAGCCGCTACTATGATTCCATACGGAACGACCGGCGATCTCTACGGAAACGACCATGGCCGAAGAATCCAAAAAGTTCATCGTCGACGACGACTGGAAGGCCCAGGCCCGCCGCGAAAAGGAGCGTCTCGCCGCGGAGGCCGAGAAATCCGTCGAGCAGTTCCCGGCGCCCAGCTTCGGCGAGCTGGTGAACTTGCTGGTGATGCAGGCGATGGTCGGATTCGGGCTGGTCAGCGGCCCGGACGGTCGCCGCATTCCCCCGCACCTAGAAACCGCCAAGCATTTCATCGACATGCTCCAGGTATTGGAGGACAAGACCAAGAACAACCTGACGGCCGAGGAAAAGAAACTGCTGGATCAGGTGCTGTATGAGCTGCGGCTGCAATACGTGCAGTTTGCCAGCGCCACTCTGCCACCCGCACCGGCTACCGAAAGATGACGATCAGTCCGACCCGCCCGGCCCCGCCGCCAGACGAGCAGGAGTTGTTCGTGGACCGCGAACTGCGGTCGCCGTGGCTGCATTGGACCGTGCATCTTGGCCTGCCCATGTCGATCAGCCTGTGCCTGCACGCGCTGTTGTTCATCCTGCTGGCGATCGGGTCATGGAAGGTGCTGCGCGAACGCGGCTCGGCGGAGTTCGAAGTCGAGATCGGCGTGCGGGAATCCCCTGTGGACGTTGTGGGCGGCGGCCTCGAATGGGACCAGGCCAGCGGAGCGGACCTGTTCGAACTGAGTGCGCCGGCCGACGTCAGCGAATCGCTTTTCAGCCAGGACCTGCCCAACTTGCTGGCCGACGTTGTCAGCCCGGATCCGGGCTCAAAGGAAGGCGGCGGCTTCGGCGTCGGCGAGGCCGGTCGCTCCGGGGTGCTGGGCACCGGCTCCGGCGCCGGCGAGGGCGGCGGTGCCGGACTGGGGCAGGGCTTCGGCAGCGGCGAGGGCGACAGCGGCGCCGGGGTCTGGGGCCTGCGCGCCGCCGGCAAGCGCTTTGCCTACGTCGTCGATTTCTCGGGCTCGATCATCGTGGCGGTCGATGACCTGAAGCGCGAGCTGAAGCGCTCGGTCGGCCGCTTGAGACCCACGCAGGCTTTCAATGTCATCGTCTTTTACAGCACCGGCGAATCCGAGCGCAACCTGCGGATCGTGACCGAGAGCTTTGCGTCTCAGCTTGTTCCCGGCGATGAGA
>CAYOHG010000100.1:0-8953 GCA_964403685.1 uncultured Planctomycetales bacterium | reverse complement strand
GACATCGAGAGCGAGTGGAAGGTGTTCGTTGACGCGCGCGAACCGGTCGCATACTGGAGCGTTACGCTGCGCAACCGGCGCAACACTGCGGCGCGGCTCGCTCTGAGCGCCGTGGTGGAATGGTGTTGCGGCGTGGCGCCATCGCCACGGCGCGAGTTCCACAAGCTGTTCCTGGAAACGCGCTACGACGCGGAGCGCCGCACGATCTTCGCCCGCAACCACATGTGGGACGTGCCGAACCCGCGCTTCGGGCACTGGAACCGCGATTTTCCGTACCTCAGCGCGTTCGCCTGCACCGACCCGGTCGATGCCGCGCAGGGCGACAAGGCCGGTTTCTACGGCCGCTACGGTGACCGCCGGGCGCCGCAGGCGCTGTCCGCTCAGAACTGGGAAAGCCGATTCGGCCGGCACGAGGACGCGATCGGCGCGTTGCGAGTGGCGGTGCACTTGCCGCCGGGCGCCACGCGCGACATCGGCTTCGTGCTGGCTGCCGAGCGCGAACCGCAGGAGCTGGATCGTCTGCTGGTACACGTCGCCGGCCTGAGCGGCACGTCCGGGGGTGTGCCGCCCGCTTTTGGGAGCGCAGCAAGCGAAGCCCAGGAGTGTTGGCGCGGGCTGCTGGCGGCGCACCGGGTGGAAACGCCTGAAACGACGCTGAACTACCTCTGCAACGACTGGGTGCGCTACCAGGCGATCAGCGCCCGCCTGTGGGGCCGGGCGGGTTACTACCAGCAGAGCGGCGCCTACGGATTCCGCGACCAGCTTCAGGATTCGCAAGTCTGGCTGACGATCGACCCGCAGCGCTGCCGACAGCAGCTCCGGCTGCACGCGGCGCACCAGTTTGCGGATGGCTCGGTCTATCACTGGTGGCACCCGCTGACCGAGCAGGGCCACGTCACGAAGATGACCGACGACCTGCTGTGGCTGGCCTTTGTCGCGGCCAACTACATTCGCGAGACCGGGCAGCTCGCGGTCCTGCGTGATGAGGCCCCGTTCCTGGATGACGCCGGGCCTGCGCCGCTGGTCGAGCATGTGCAGCGGGCCTTCGAGCGGGTGTTCCGGCGCAGCAGTCCGCGCGGATTGCCGTTCATCGGCGCGGGCGACTGGAACGACGGGCTCAGCGCCGCCGGTTTGCAGGAAAAGGGCGAGTCGATCTGGCTGGCGGAGTTCCTGGTCGGTCTGCTGGCCGATTGGGCGGAGATTTACCGCCGGGCAGCGCGCGATGCGAGCCTGGCGCGGCTTTGCCGCGTCGCACCGGAGCAGTTGGCCAGCGAGTTCGAGCGGCGGCGCGGCGAGCTGATTGCAGCGATTAACGCGCACGGCTGGGACGGCGGCTGGTACTCGCGTGCCACGCTCGACGACGGGTCGGTTCTGGGCAGCGCGTCCAACCGTGTCGGGCGCATCTTCCTGAATGCGCAGGTCTGGGCGATCCTCAACAACGTCGCCCCGCCGGAGCGCGCCCGCCAGTGCTTCGCCGCGGTCCGCAAGCACCTGATTTGCGACGCCGGGGCGCTGCTGTTGGCGCCGGCGTTCGACGCGCCCAACGAGCAGATCGGTTACATCACGCGCTACGCGCCCGGCTTGCGCGAGAACGGCGGTGTGTATACGCACGCCGCGACGTGGGCGATCGCGGCGGCCTGCCAGATGGGCGACACGGGCGCGGTCAGTCAACTGCTGCGCGCGATCAACCCGGCGCTCAAAGACCCGGAGCGCTACTGGGCCGAACCTTATGTGCTCCCCGGAAACGTCGATGGGCCAGATTCGCCTCATTGCGGTCGGGCCGGCTGGACCTGGTACACCGGCTCGGCGCAGTGGCTGCACCGGGTGGTGACGCAATGGGTGCTGGGCGTGCGGCCAGAATGGGACGGGTTGCGCATCGCACCGTGCCTGCCGAGCGAGTGGAACACCGCCCGCATGACGCGACCCTACCGCGGATGCACCTACCTGTTCGAATTCGAGCGCGATCCGATCGCGGACGGGCGCGTGCGCGTATGGCTGGACGGCGTCGAGTGCGCGGCGGCGTCCATTCCGGCGCCGACCGGCAGTGGAACCACGTACCGCGTGCGCGTCGTATGCTGAACGCCACCGTGCGACCGCGGCCGGCGGGAAGGGGAAGGCCATGCGGAATGGGATACGCGCCGCCGTGTTGCTGGCGCTGCTGGCGGGCAGCGCGGCGGCCCAATCACCGCTGCTGACGATCGCCAACGACGACACCGGCGTGCATTATTTTCACACGCTCAACGGCAATACGCGCCCGACGCGCGAGTTCGGTCCCGGCGCCGCCGCCGGCGACTACGACAACGACGGCGACCTCGATCTCTTCATCCCGCAGGCATACGCGTTTCCGGACGCGCTCTATAGCAACAACGGTGACGGCACGTTCACCGAAGTCGCAGCGCAGGCCGGCGTCGCGGGACTCAAGGAAGCGCGCGCCGCGCTGTGGCTCGACTACGACAACGACGGCTGGCTCGACCTGTTCGTCGCCCACGACGCCGACGCACCGGAGGGTCAGTACGAGGGCGACCCGGCGACCGTCGGCAACTATCTCTACCGCAATCGCGGCGACGGCACGTTTGAGGAGGTCTCCGTGGCGGCCGGCGTGCGCATGATGCCGCTGGCCGAGCCGATGCAGGCCAATGGCGGGCTGGCCGCCGCCGACATCGACAACGACGGCTGGCTCGACATCTACGTTTCGAACTGGCAGAACGCCAACGCGTTGTTTCGCAACCGCGGGGACGGCACTTTCGAGGAGATCGCCGCCTCCGCCGGTGTGCTCGAACCGGGCTACAGCTACCAACCCATGTTCTACGACGTCGACCGAGACGGCTGGGTCGATCTGCTGCTGAACATGGATTTCGGCCTCAATCACCTGTATCGCAATCTGCACAACCGGGTGTTCGTCGACGTTGCGCTGGCCACCGGGTTCACGGCGAATTTCAACCAGATGGGCATGACCGCCGGCGATTATGACAACGACGGCGACCTCGACGTGGTCTGCACCAACATCGAGATTCCGTATCCCAACATCGACCCGCTGCTCAAGTGGACGGTGCTGATGCACAACAACGGCAGCGGCGGGATACCCAGCTACGTCGAGCGCGGGCTGGCCGCGGGCATCGGCCGCACCGGATGGGGCTGGGGCTGCACCTTCTTCGACATCGACAACGACGGCTGGCTCGACCTGGCGGCGACCAACGGCAACAAGCAGCCCTACGAAGCGGACCCCTCGCGCCTCTTCTACAACCTCGCCGACGGCACGTTCGTGGACATCGGTCCGGCCGCCGGCTTCACCAGCACGCGCCAGGGACGGGGCCTGATCGCGTGGGACTACGACGCCGACGGCGATCTCGACCTGTACGAGACTAACTACGACGATGCGGGCTACCTCTACCGCAACGACACGCCCAACGCAGGCCACTGGGTGCGGGTCGACCTGCTGCGGGCGGGTTCGTCGAACCGCCACGCGGTCGGTGCGGAAGTGACGCTGAGTGCGGGGAGCTGGACCCAGACCCGCCCCGTCACGATCGGCACGAGCTTCCTGGCGCAGGAGCCGCTCACGCTGCACTTCGGCCTGGGCGACGCGACGGTGGTCGACCAGGCCGTGGTCCGCTGGCCCGGCGGCGGAGTGCAGGCCGTTGCGAATCTGCCGGTGGATCGGCGGGTGCGCATCCGCGAGGGGATCGGCTTGCTGGCGCGCGGCGACATGGACGCCGGCGGTGACGTCGACGCAGCCGACCTGACACGCTTCATCACCTGCATGAGCGGACCGGCCGGCGGCAATCGGCTGGGCTGCGGCGAGGCGAATTTCGACGCGGATAATGACAGCGATCTGCGCGATTTCGCGATCATGCAACTGGCCGAGCCATGATCGGAGCGGCCGGATCGGCGCCGTGTGTCCAATGCGGCGCTACAGCAGCTCGCGAATGAGCGTGCCATGGCGGACGATGTCGACGGGCCGGTTGCCGGCGCTCATCAGTCGGCCGTCCGGCGCGATGCCGAGTTGGGTGAAAACGGTCGCGGCGAGGTCGGCCGGTTTGACGGGCCGGTCGGCTGGCTCGGCCCCGGTCGGGTCGGAGGCGCCGAGGATGCGCCCACCCTGAATACCCCCGCCCGCCAGCACCACCGAGAAAACTTTCGGCCAGTGATCGCGCCCGCCGTCGCGATTGAGCCGCGGCGTGCGGCCGAATTCGCTGCTCAGCACGACCAGCGTGCGTGTCAGCAGGCCGCGGCGGTCGAGGTCGCGGATCAGCGCGGAAAACGCCTGGTCGACTGCGGGCAGCAGGCCGTTCATGCTGTCGCGGATGCGCTGGTGCATGTCCCAGCCGCCGTGCAGCACCGTCACGAAGCGCACACCGGCCTCCACCAGCCGACGCGCCATGAGCAGCCGCTGGCCGATGTCGCTGCGGCCGTACTCGTCGCGCAGGCCGGCGTCCTCGGCGTTGATGTTGAAGGCTTCGCGCGCCGGCTGCGAGGAGATCAGGTCGTAGGCCCGCTGGTTGAACGCGTTCATCGCCTCCAGCGGCTCGGCCCGCTCCAGCGACTGAAAGTGTGCGTTGACCGCGTCGAGCAGCGCGCGGCGGCGCGTGGCGCGGGCGTCGTCGACGCCGGCCGGCAGCGACAGGTCACGCACCGCGAAGTCGCCCTGGACTGGATCGGCCCCCAGCGAAAACGGACCGTACGCGCTCGACAGGTAGCCCGACGAAAGCCACGGGTTGCCGGCGCCGGGGACCGCGACGTACGGCGGCAGGTTGTTGCGCGGTCCCTTCAAGTGCGAGACCACCGCGCCGATCGCGGGATAGACCAGCGCCGGGTTGGGCTGATACCCGGTCAGCATGCTGTGCTGGCCGCGCTCGTGGGCCGCTTCGGTGTGCGTGAACGAGCGGATGATCGCCAGTTTGTCCGCGATCTGGCCGGTGCGCGCCAGCAGTCCGCCTAGATGCTCGCCGGTGCACGCTTGGACCGCGCCCAGCTCGCCTCGAATCTCGATCGCCGCGTCGGGCTTGGGATCGAAGCTGTCAATGTGGCTCAGGCCGCCTTCGAGGAAGATCTGAATCACCGAGTCGGCCGGGGCGGATGGAGCCGGGGATTCCTGTCCGCGCGCCGAGCGCAGCGCGAAGAACTCGCCCAGCGTCAGTCCCAGCCCTCCTAATGCGCCGACGCGCAGCAGTTCGCGGCGCGAGACGCGCTGAGAATGAGCCGGATCATCGCACCAGTCGAGGCCCTGCGGCGGCGCAGACCTTCGCATGCGAGCACCTTTTCATTGGGATCAGGCGGATGAGTCGCTACACTACCAGAACACGTTCGAATCAGTGTACCCACTCAAACGCGGGTCCGGCAATGTATTCGCACCCTGCCTGCAACGCCTCAGTGGCGAGACTACGGCTGCAACCGATGCTCGCACTGCTGGTCCTCTCCCTGGCGCCGTCCGCGGGGCTGGCGGCCGCACCCAACCTCAGCGCGGTCCTGCCGCGCGGCGGACAGCGCGGCACCGAGGTGATCGTCGATTTCCACGGCGAGCGGCTGGAGGAGCCGCAGTCGGTTCTGCTGTATCGACCAGGAATCAGCGTCCAGCGGATCGAGTCGATTGACGCCGGTCATGCGCGGGCGGCGTTCGTGATCGCCCCGGATTGTCCCATCGGCCTGCACTCACTGCGGCTCATTACGTCAACAGGTATCTCGCAGCTTCGGCTGTTCTCGGTCGGCGCGCTGCCGGAGATCGCTGAGACCGAGCCGAACAACGATCGGCTCGCGCCGCAGAGCGTGACGCCGCCGGTCTGCATCAACGGCACCATCACCAGCGAGGATGTTGACTACCATTCGTTTTCGGCCGCGGCCGGCGCGACGATCCAGCTCGAGATCGAAGGTCTGCGGCTGGCGGATACGGCCTTTGATCCGCACCTGGCGCTGCTGGACGAGCGCGGCGCGGTGCTGGCCAGCGCCGATGACACGACGCTGGTGCGACAGGATGCGATCCTGTCGGCGGTTATCCCGGCCGATGGCGTCTACGCCGTCGAGGTGCGCGAAGCCTCGTTTCGCGGCGATGGAGCTTGCCGCTACCGCCTGCATGTCGGCTCGTTTCCGCGGCCCCTGGCGGCATTCCCTACCGGCGGCAAACCCGGCGAGACGATCGAGCTGACCTGGATCGGCGATGCGCGGCTGGGCACCCAGAGCGTCACGCTGCCGGGCGCTGCACAGGAGGATTTCGCGATCGACGCCGTCGACGCCAGTGGCGTTTCGCCTTCGCCGGTGCCGATGCGGCTGAACGCCCTGGAGTGGGTTCGCGAGGTCGAACCCAATGACGATGCGAGTCATGCGACTCCGATGCCCGCAGCGGGAGCGGCGGCAGGCATTTTTCAGGCCGCCGGTGATGCCGACTGGTTCCGCTTCCGCTCGGCCGCCGGGCATGCCTGGGATTTGCGCGTGTACGCTCGGGCGCTGCGCTCGCCGGCGGATACGGTACTCTCGGTACACAAGGTCGACGGCAGCCAGCTCACCTCCAATGACGATGCGGGCGGGCCCGACAGCGCCCTGCGATTCCAGGCGCCCGAGGAAGGCGAGTTTCTTGCATGCGTACGTGACCTGCTGAAACAAGGCGGCCCAGCGCATACCTATCGGCTGGAAATCGCACCCGCCGGGCCGGCCCTGACGCTCGCCACGCCGCTGGAACAGCAGCATCTGGCCGTGCCGCGCGGCAACCGCAACGCGATCGTCATTCAGGCGACGCGGCGCGATTTCAGCGGCCCGTTGCAGGTGTCCCTGCCCGAGTTGCCCGCGGGCATGAGCGTCCACGCGCCGCTCATGCCCGAGAACGTCGCGAGCATTCCCATTCTGGTCGAAGCCGCCGGCGATGCGCCGCTCGCAGCAGCGCTTGTGCCTGTGCTTGGGGCGCACACGGACGGCGCGAGCGGCATTCGTGGCGGATTGTCTCAGACCCTGCGGCTGCTGGAGTACATGAATCAGACCGTGCTGGGTCAGATGGTGGATCGGCTGCCCGTGGCGGTTACGAAGGAGGCGCCGCTCAGCCTGCGTGTCGTCAACGCCGAGTTGCCGTTGCCGCGCGATGGCCACTTCGATCTGGCGGTTGAGGTGACGCGGGCGGAGGGGTTTGGCCAGCCGGTGCGCGTCGGCGTGCTCTGGCTTCCGCCGGGTGGCGGCGCGGGGACCGCGGAAATCGCCGGCGATCAGACCCGTGGTGTGATTCCGCTGAACGCCAACGGCGGGGCCGCCGTGGGCGAATGGCCGCTGGTCGTCGTGGCCAGCGCGGATGTGAACGGCGCGTTGCAGATTGCGGCGCCGCCCGCGTCGCTGCACGTCGTCGAGGCCTACAAGCAATTCGCGCTGGCCAGCACGCGCATTACGCAGGGTCAGCCGGCCGTGCTGGCGGTCGCCGTCAGCCCGAAGCAGGCGCTGCCCGCCGACACGCGGATCGAGCTGCGCGGGCTGCCGCGCGGCGTGGGCGCCGACGCACTGCCGCTGTCCGATGACGCCACGACCGTGACTTTCACCGTGACCGCGGCGGCGGATGCGGCGGTCGGACGTTTCGAAGGCGTGCACGCCGTCGCCGAGGTCGCGCTTCCCGCCGGAATCGTGCGGTTTCGTTCGCCCGACCAGTTGCTGATTGTGGATGCGCCGTTGCCGCCGGAGAACTCTGCGGCAGCGGTCGCCGCGCCTGCGCCGGCCGCCAGCGAGCCGACCGCGCCGACGAAGCGCGTGCGGAACCCGCGTCGTCCTGTGCCGTCGCCGCCACCGTTGATTCCGCAGGAGGCGTCTGTGGCTCCCGCGCCGCCGGAGGCGGGTGCGACGCTGCGCGTGCTCCCGGCCGCGTTGCAGTTTGACGCCAGCGATGACCTCCAGCGCGTGCTCGTGCTGCTGGAAGATGTCGACGGCGTGGCGCGCGACGTGACCGCGCTGGCCACGTTCGACGTTCCGGCCGATGCGGCCTTCGCCATGCCGGCGCAAGCTCGTTTCGCACCGCGTGCCGCAGGCGAGGGCCGAATCACCGTTCGTTACCAGCATCTCGCGGCGGCGCTGCCGGTGGTTGTGCGCGCGGCCGCCGCGGCCCGGCCGATCAGTTTTCGCAATGATGTCGAGCCGGCCCTGATGAAGGCCGGTTGCAACAGCGGCTCG
The DNA here is from genome assembly GCA_964403685.1 of uncultured Planctomycetales bacterium. Lineage (GTDB taxonomy): Bacteria > Planctomycetota > Phycisphaerae > UBA1845 > Fen-1342 > CAYOHG01. The sequence continues at coordinate 826 of CAYOHG010000100.1, read as the reverse complement.
TGTCACGGCAACGCGCGCGGCCAGGACGGTTTCCGGTTGTCGCTGTTCGGCTGCGATGCGGCGCTGGATTACGTGAATCTGACGCGGCAGCTTTCCGCGCGGCGCGTCGACATCAGCCGTCCCGACGAGAGCCTGATGCTGAAAAAGGGGCTGGCGTCGATTGCACATGGCGGCGGGCAGCGGCTGACGCCCGACAGCGAGAGCTACACGCTGCTGAAGCGCTGGGTTGACGCCGCGGCGCCGGACGACACCGCGCAGCCGGCCGAGCTGACCCATCTGGAGCTGCTGCCGCGGAGCCTGGTGCTGCATCCGCAGGATGCGGGCAACGCTGCCCCTGGCGCGCCGGGCAGCGCGCAACTGCTGGCGCTGGCGCGCTACAGCGACGGCAGCGACCGCGACGTCACCGGCCTGGTCGTGTACTCGACGCTGAACGACGCGATAGCGACGATCGATGCTGACGGGCGGCTCATCGCCCGGCAGCGCGGCGAGACGTTTGTGCTGGCGCGCTTCGGCGCGCGGGCGGAAGTGTGCCAGGTGATCGTCGTGCCCGCGACGCCGCTGGCCTGGCCGGAGGACGAAACGCCGGCCAACCTGATCGACGAGCATGTGCTGGCGAAGCTGCGGACGCTGCGCGTCGCGCCCGGCGGCCTGGCCGACGATGCCACGTTCGTGCGGCGCGTGCATCTCGACGTGCTGGGCGTGCTGCCGACGGCGGCGGAGTCGCAGGCGTTTCTCGCGGACGGCGCTTTGGACAAGCGCGCCCGGCTGATCGATTCGCTGTTGGCACGGCCGGAGTTCCCCGAGTTGTGGGCGATGAAATGGGCCG
>CAYOHG010000099.1:0-8962 GCA_964403685.1 uncultured Planctomycetales bacterium | reverse complement strand
GGCCACGGATGGCCGGTTCGGTTGCCTGGGTGAATCCTGATCGTCTGTTGCGAATGCTCGGCGAACAGCGCGACCTGTATCGCCGGCTGGCGCATCTCAGCGAGCGGCAGCGCGCGCTCATCTCGAACGAGCGCCCCGAGCTGCTGCTGAATGTGCTCACCGAGCGGCAGAACATCGTCCTGCAACTGGCCCGGCTCAACGAGCAGCTTACGCCCTTCCGGCAGAACTGGCCGGGCATCTACGAGCAGCTCCCCGAGCAGGCCCGCGTCGCCGCGTCGGCGCTGCTTGAGCAGATCAACGGACTGTTGCAGCGCATCCTGCACAACGACCGCGAGGACGGCGCCCTGCTGGCGGCCCGCAAGCAGATGATCTCGCAATCGCTCAGCTCGGTCGCCGACGGCCGAACGGTCAACGCCGCGTACGCGAGTCAGGCGGCCAGACGCCACGAAAGTTCACGCGACATGTCGGTCTGAAGCGTCGCGAAGGGCACGGAGGAACCGATGGGCATGGACGCCCGCCACAACCCGCCGACCGCTCCGCCGGACGAATTCGTCGCGGTGCTTCAGGACTACATGAACGTGACGCGTCGGCTGCAGGACACGCACGAGCTGCTGCAACGCGAGGTGGTTCGACTGCGCGGCGAGCTGGAAAGCAAGAACCGGGAGCTGGAGCGCCGTCGGCGCCTGGCCGCACTGGGCGAGCTGGCGGCCGGCGTGGCCCACGAAGTCCGCAATCCGCTGGCGGCCATCCAGCTCTACAGCGGTCTGCTCAAGCGATCGTGCGACCGCGACGCGGACCTGTTGCGGCTGATCGACAAAATCGAGGCCGGCATCCGCGCCATCGACGGCGTCGTTCAGGACACGCTCACCCTGGCGCCGCGCGGCGGGGCCTTCGGCGTTACCCGGCTGCATGACGTGCTGGCCGGCGCCCGCGACGTGTGCATGCAGACTCTGCTCGAACGGGGTATCAGCTACGACGGCCCCCCCGACGCACCCGACGCCCTGGTTCAGGCCGACCCCGATGCGCTGCAACGCGTTTTCGTAAACCTGATCATCAATGCAGCGCAGGCCTCCGCCCCGCAGACCCGCGTCGCTGTCCAGCTTGCCGCTCCGCGGCCCGGCTGGATCGACGTAACCGTCCAGGATCGTGGCTCGGGAGTTCCGCCCGAACTGCTCGATAAGGTGTTTGATCCCTTTTTCACCACCAAAAGCTCCGGCACCGGCCTGGGGCTGACGATTGCACATCGGCTGGTCGAAGCGCACGGCGGCCAGTTGACGGTGCGGAATCGCGACGGCGGAGGCACGGAGTTCACCGTCTCGCTGCCGACCGCCGAGCGTGCGCAGGAACTTTCGCAGTCCGACCCGCGGCGCGCCGCAGGCGACGCCGCCTGAAACGGAGACGGCTCATGGCCCATGTATGCGTGATTGACGACCAGGAAATGATGCGGGACTCGCTGGCCGGTGCGCTGACCGCCCAGGATCACAAGGTGGCGCGCTACGCCAGCGCCCAGGAGGCTCTGACCGACATCCGCCAGCGGCACTTTGACGTAGTCATTGCCGACCTGCGGATGCCGGGGATGGACGGCGTCGAGCTGCTGCGCGAAATGCGCCGTCTCGGGCTGGATGTCCCCGTGATCCTCATGACGGCCTTCGCCTCGGTCGCCACCGCGGTCGACGCCATGAAGCTGGGCGCCTTCGACTACGTGCAGAAACCCTTCAACGCCGAGGAGCTCAGCATCCTGATCGAGCGGGCCGTGCGAGAGACCACCATCCTTCGCGACATGGAGGTCATGCGCCGGCGCATCGAGGACCTCGACGGCGATCGCCAGCTCATCGGACAGGCGCAATCGATGAAGCCGGTCCTTGAAAAGATCGAACGCATTGCGCAAAGCTCGGCGACGGTGCTGATCAGCGGCGAAAGCGGCACGGGCAAGGAGTTGATCGCACGGGCGATTCACGCCGCCTCGCCGCGGGCGCAGCAACCCATGCTGTGCGTGAACTGCGCGGCGCTCTCCCCGACGCTGCTGGAAAGCGAGCTTTTCGGCCACGAAAAGGGCGCGTTCACCGGGGCCGACCGGCTTCGCAAGGGCCGCTTCGAGCTGGCCGAGGGCGGCACGCTGCTGCTCGACGAAGTCTCCGAAATGGACCTGAACCTCCAGGCCAAGCTGCTGCGAGTGCTGCAGGAACGCGAGTTCGAGCGCGTCGGCAGCTCGGTGACGCGGCGGGTCGACGTGCGGGTCATCGCCACAACCAACCGCAACCTGCGCGACTGGGCCGCCAAGGCGCGCTTCCGCGAGGACCTGTTCTACCGCCTGAGCGTGCTGCCGTTGGAGGTTCCGCCGCTGCGCGACCGCCGCGAGGACATTCCGCTGCTGACGGACCACTTCGTCGAGAGCGCGGCGCGACGCGACGGCCGGGAGCGGCCGCGCTTCGCCCGCGACGCGATCACGCTGCTGAGCGAGTACTCCTGGCCCGGCAACGTCCGCGAATTGCAGAACCTCTGCGAGCGCGTTTGCGTGCTCGAATCGGGCCGCGAGGTCTGCGCCGACGTCCTGCGTCCCCTGCTGGCCGGCCCGATTCAGTGCGCCAGCGCCCCGGCCGACACGATCGCGTATCGCGACGGCTCAATCCTCGCCGACGCCGAGCGCGACCTGATTCTTCAGACCCTGGAGCGCTTCCACGGCCATCGCGAAAAAACCGCGCGGGCGCTGGGCATCGGGCTGCGCACGCTCGGCCTCAAGCTCAAGAAGTGGCGTGAGGAAGGCGTGTTTCAGGAAGTTCCCACGCACCAGGTGCTCATCCATGCGCGCTGACGCCGGCCCGGCCATTGGCGCGGGCCGCAGGCGGTTACTCCGTCGTTTGGAATGCGGCACGCCGCTTGCTTTCCTCGGGCAGGCCCGCGCCCCGCAGGAGCGCCTGCTTCCATGAGTGGCTGGCTTGCCCGCATCCTGGATTCTCGCACCACCCAGGCGGTCAGCCTGACGGCCCGCTTCGCGGAGGCTCGCCACGCCGTGCTGGCCGAAAACATGGCGAACCTGGACACACCGGACTTCCAGGCCCGCCGGCTGGACGCCGAGGATTTTCGCGCGGCCTTGCGCAGCGCCCTGAAGGATGCGCAGTCGTCGCGCGGCGCGGCGCTGATCCTGCGCGGCCGGCAGGTCACCAGCGACGCCCGCGGAGGGCTGACCGTGAAGCCGGCGCGCGAACCCGCAGCCAACGCGCTGTTTCACGACGGCACCAACGCGCGGCTGGAAGACCTGGTCGCGGATGTGCACGAGAACTCGCTGTCGTATGACCTGGCGATGAACCTGCTGCGGCGGCGATTCGACGGACTCGAGCAGGTGATCCGAGGTAGAACGCAATGATCCGAGCGTTGGATGTCACCAAGTCGGCCCTGACCGCGCAGCGAACGCGGCTCGACGTCATCGCGGGCAACATTGCCAACGCCTTTACCACCGCCCAGGAGGACGGTACCGTCGAGCCGTTCCGCCGGCGGCTGGTGACGTTCGCCAACGGCGCCCCCGACGGCGGAGCCGGGGTCCACGTCGAAGACGTCCGCGAGGACGGTTCAGCGTTTCAGCTCCGATTCGACCCCGGCCACCCGCACGCCCGCAAGGACGGCCCGCTGGCTGGTTACGTGCAGTACCCCAATGTCAATCTGGCGTTCGAATACGTCGATGCGCTGGAGGCCAGCCGGGCGTACGAGGCCAACCTGGCCATGCTCCAGGTATCGCGAAACATGGTCCGTCAGGCGATCCAGTTATTCGCCTGAGCACGCTGATGCGAGCCGAGTGAGACGAACATGAGCGATCCGCTGAGCATCCGCACCGGACTGCCGCTCCCCCGCCCGCCCGCCAGCGGTCAGGCCGAGCCAGGCAGTGCATCGTCGGCGCCCGGCGGCGACTTCGCCAGCATCATCCGCCAGCAGCTTGACGAAGTCAGCCGCGCACAGAACGAGGCCGACACCAGCGTCCAGCAGCTCGTCAGCGGACAGGATCAGAACGTCACCGACGTGTTCGTCGCCGCGCGCAAGGCCGAGATCGCCTTCAGCCTGCTGATGGAAATCCGCAACAAGCTCGTCGACGCGTACCAGTCGCTGCAAGACATGCGCGTCTGATGCCCGTATGAACCTGATCCGATTCTGCGCCGGCGGCGCAATTCCGCTCCACGCCCTCCAACGCGGCTCGACAGTGCGTCGATAGCAAGTGCGTTCGTCCGCTCGATCGGCACGGTCACCGGGCGGCAGACCACCGCGTCCATGCACCGGCGGAGCACGGATGGCCACGCTACAAGGCAGCGCGGAACGCACCCTGCGAAACCTGCGCGACATGTCGCTGTCGCAGAAGATCGCCATCGGCTTGGGGGCGTTGCTGGTGGCCGGCTCGCTGGCCTGGATGCTGCAATGGTCGGCCCGCTCCGACCTGACGCCACTGCTCAGCCAGCCGCTGTCCGGCGAGGAACTGGCCCAGATCCAGTCCGGCCTGAGCGAACTGGGCGTGAACTATCGCGTGGAAGGCGGCCAGGTGCTCGTGCCCTCCGCCAGCGACCGCCGCGCGCTGTTGGCGCAGCTAAGCCAATCGGGGCGCATGCCGGCCGATACCAGCATCAGCTTCGCGCAGCTTGTGCAGGAAACCAACCCGTGGATTTCCAACCAGGAAAACGACCGCCGCTGGTCGGTGGCTTTGAAAGCCGAGATCGAACGGGTGTTGCTCCAGTTCAACGGAGTGCGCGGCGCAAGCGTGCTGCTGAATGTGGCCTCGGCGACGCGCAGCTTTTCGCGTCAGCAGCCGGAGGCCAGCGCCAGCGTGACTCTGACGATGGCCAGCGGCGAGCCGGTCGGGCGCAACCTGGCGCTGGCCGCCGCGCGGCTGGTCAGCGGCGCCGTGCGCGGCTTGCCGCTGCGCAACGTGCAAGTGTTGGACAGCAACGGTCGCGCCGCGCTCGACTGGGACGACGAGGAGCCCGGCGGCGTCAGCGGGCTGCTGCGGCTGTGCCGCGAAATCGAGCGCGCCACGGCCGCCAAGATCGCCGCACAGCTCGGGTTTGATCGTCAGGTGCGCGTCGACGTCTCGTGTGAACTGGAACACAGCACGCTGCGGCAGGAGTCGTCCAAGCCCGAGGAAGGCGTCAAGATCGAAGAAAGCACGATGACGTCGAGCACCGGCAGCGCGCGCAGCGCCGCGGCGCCGGGAGTGCAGCCCAACGTCGCGTTGGATGCCGGCGGCGGCGGCCGGCAGGAGCAGAACACGACCGAAACCGGGGAACTGCGCTACCAGCCCGGTATGACCACCATCAGCACACACACGCCCGCCGGGCAGGTCAAGCGGCTCTCGGCCGCGATCAACCTGCCCTACAGCTACCTGGCGCGTGTCTACGCGATGAACAACCCCAACGCCACGCCGAGCGAGGCGGACATACAGAAGATCTTCGAGAATCACCGCAGCCGCATTGTCGCGCATGTCGCCAAGCTGCTGGTGCCGCCCAGCGAGGAGCAGGTGGCCGTCGATTGGTATTACGACGACGTGGCGCCACAGGCCGAAGCCGCCAGCGCGCCCGCCGCGGCGGCGATGTCGTTTGAAGTGCTCAAGACATTCGGGCCCGGGGCGGGACTGGTCGGGCTGGCGCTGCTGTCGTTCATGCTGATGTTCCGCATGTCGCGCGCGGCCGACCGCACCGAAAGCATGGGACTGGAGCTCGGACTTCCGAAGGACGCGATCGAAGCCGCACGCAGGGCCGCCGAAGACCTCGAACGGGTCCGAAGCATCCCGCGCCCGCGCGGCGCAGGTGGCGGCGGCGCGTCAGACGTCCGCGTCGCAGGCGAAAGCCCGCCGCCGGAACCAGTCGTGATTATCGAAGACGAACCTGCGCCGGTGGTCATGCAGCGCGGCCGGGCGGTGGAAGCCGTGCTCGAAGGTCACGAGATCGACCAGGACACGGTGCAGGTCAGCGGCATGATCGACCAGGTCGCGCTGGCCGCCCAGAAGGACGAGGAGTCGATTGCCGGGCTGCTCGAACACTGGATTACTCGTCCACAAAGCTGACAGGAGCGCAGCGTCTTGCCCCCCAGTTCGACCCGCAATTCTCCTGACGCCGCCGAGCAGGTGCTGTCCGGCACGCAGAAGGCCGCCATCCTGCTGCTGGCCCTGCCTCAGGACGTTGCCGCCAACATCATGAAGCGTCTGCCGCGCCCGTTGATCGAGGAGACCTCGCGCGAAATTGCCCACATCGATCACGTTACTCCCGAGACGCGCGCCAACGTGATCGCCGAGTTCTACAACCTGCTGATGGCCCGCCGCTATGTCGACATGGGCGGCGTGCCGCTGGCCCGCACGCTGCTGTACCGCACCTTGCCGCCCGACGAAGCCAAGCGCATGGTCGAGGCGATCGAGCACCAGGTGCACCAGCAGCCCTTCAGCTTCCTGCAGAAGACCGAGACCGAAAACCTGTCGATGTTTCTACAGGGAGAACACCCGCAGACGATCGCGCTGGTGCTCTCGCACCTGACCCCGACGATGGCCGCCGAGGTGCTTAACGGCCTCGCCAGCGACCGCCAGATCGAAGTCGTCTCCCGGATCGCCAACATGGACCAGACCAGCCCCGAAGTCATCAAGGAGGTCGAGCGCGGCCTCGAATCGCGGCTGGCCGGCCTGGTTTCGCAGCGCTTCGAGCGCACCGGCGGCATCAAGGCCGTGGCCGAAGTTCTCAACCTGGCCGGCCGCGCCACCGAGCGGGCGATCATGGACGGGCTGGCGGAAGCCAGTCCTGACCTGGCCGACCAGATTCGCCGGCTGATGTTCGTGTTCGACGACATCATCCGGGTGGACGACCGCGGCATTCAGGCGGTGCTCAAGGAAGTCGACAACGAGCAGTTGGCGCTGGCGCTCAAGACGGCCAGCAGTGATCTCCAGAACAAGATCTTCCAGAACATGTCCGAGCGCGCCGCGGAGCTCATCAAGGAAGAAATGGAATTCATGGGCCCGGTGCGCGTCAGCGACGTCGAGGCGGCCCAGCAGAAGGTCGTCGACATCGTCCGCCGACTCGAGGACGCCGGCGAAATCGTCATCGCCGGCCGCAGCGGCGACAAGGACCTGATCGTCTAGCCCGCGGGCGAGAAGGGCAGCCATGGCGCAGATCATCCGTCGTAATCAGGTCTTGCGGCCCCCGGCCTTCTCGTTTGACGACCTCGAATCGCACGCCGCCGCCATCCGGGCTGCGGCGCAGCAGCAGGCCAACGCCATCCTCCAGCAGGCCCGGGCCGAGGCCCAGCGCATCGGCGCCCAGCTGCGAAAGGCAGCCCACGAGCAGGGTCTGGCCGAGGGCCGCGCCCAGGGGATCGACCAGATCCGCCGAGAATCGCTCGCCCAGGCCCAGCGCGAGGCCCGTCAGAGCCAGGCGCAGATCAGCGCCGCGCTGAGCGCCGGCCTGCAATCGTTCGAAGCCAGCAAACGCCGCCTGCTGGCCGCGGCGGAGTCCGGGCTGGTCGCGGTCGCCGTCGCGATCGCGCGGCGCGTCTGCAAGTCCCTGGTCGGCCTTTCACCGGAATCGGCCTGCGCCAACGCGCGCTACGTACTGGACCTGGTAAGGCATGATCAGGACCTTGAGTTGCACGTGAATCCCGCCGAGCTGGAGGCCATTCGCACGCACCTGCAAGCCGTCCTGCAACAGGCTGAGCACGTCCGGCTGGTCGCCGACGCCGCGGTTGAGCCCGGCGGCTGCCGCCTGGAGCTGCGCGACGGGGCGATCGACGCGGGCATCGAGGCCCAGCTTCAGCACGTCGCCGATGCGCTGCTGTCCCGCCCGGAGTCCGCGGAGCCCGTGGCATGAGCGCCACACTGCCGCTGGAAACGCAGCACCTCTTCAGCAGCGTCGCCAGTGAAGCGGCGGGGCTGCTGACAGAGAGGCTCAGCGGGCACGTCGCGACGATCCGTGGGTTGACCCTGACGGCCCGGGACCTGCCGGCGCCGGTCGGGGCGCGCTGCCGCGTGCGGACGCGCCGCAACGGCGCAGTGTCGGCCGAGGTCGTCGGGTTGAGCTGCGGCGAAACCGTGCTGGCGGTGTTCGGGGACGCGCTGGGAATCAGTCCCGGCGACCGGATTGAGTGCGTCAGCGGAGCGCCACGCGTGTCGGTCGGCTTTGATCTGCTCGGGCGAGTCATCGACGCGACCGGCCATCCGCTGGACCTCGAGACCGGCGCCCAGCCCCCACTGTGCAGCCTGCGCGTTCCGTTGCACCGAAGTCCTCCGCCGGCGCTTCAGCGGCGTCCGATCGATACGCCGCTGCCGCTGGGAGTTCGTTCGATCGACGCGCTGCTGACCGCCGGCCGCGGCCAACGGCTGGGCATCTTCGCGGGGACCGGCGTGGGCAAGAGCGTGCTGATGGGCATGATCTGCCGGCACACGCAGGCGGATGTGAACGTCGTAGCGCTGGTGGGCGAGCGCGGCCGCGAAGTGCGCGATTTCATCGAAAACGACCTGGGGCCCGAGGGGCTGGCCCGCAGCGTGGTCGTGGCCTGCACCTCGGACGAGGCCGCCGCCCTGCGCGTGCGGGCCTGTTTCGAGGCCACCGCGATCGCAGAGTACTTTCGCGATCAGGGGCTCGATGTGCTGCTGATGGTCGATTCGCTGACGCGCATGGCGATGTCCCAGCGGCAGATCGGCCTGGCGGCCGGCGAGCCGCCTGCGGCCAAGGGCTATCCGCCCAGCGCCTTCGCGCTGCTGCCACGGCTGCTGGAGCGGGCGGGGCGCACACAGTGCGGCAGCATCACCGGCATCTACACGGTTCTGGTGGAAGGCGATCAGATCGACGAGCCGCTGGCCGACGCAGCCCGCGGAATACTCGACGGGCACATCTGGCTGTCGCGGCGATTGGCCAACCGCGGTCATTTTCCGGCGGTGGATGTGCTCCAGAGCATCAGCCGAGTCGCTCCGGACGTCACCGGCGCGGCGCAGCACGCCGCCGTCGCG